>JBEIOT010000208.1:0-2999 GCA_040377415.1 Azospirillum sp.
CCCTCGCCTCGCGCAACAGCGTGGGCAAGCAGGTAAGCTTTGGCGATCATAAGGTGCTCGATGTGCAGGCGCTGGATGATTACGATTTCAGCGATACCGACATCGCGTTGTTCTCGCCGGGTTCGGCGGTGAGCAAAATCCATGCACCGCGCGCGGCGAGTGAAGGCTGCGTGGTCATCGATAACACCAGCTATTTCCGCATGGACCCGAATGTGCCGCTGGTGGTGCCGGAAGTGAATGCGCACGCGCTGGCTGATTATGCTAACGGCAACATCATCGCCAACCCGAACTGCTCGACCGCGCAGATGGTGGTGGCGCTCAAGCCGCTGCACATGGCGAATCCCATTAAACGCGTGGTGGTTTCGACTTACCAAAGCGTGAGCGGTGCGGGCAAGGACGCGATGGACGAGCTGTATAACCAGACCAAAGCGCTCTACATGCATGACAGCCAGGAACCGAAGAAATTCACCAAGCGCATCGCGTTCAACGTCATTCCGCATATCGACAGCTTCATGGATGACGGCCAGACGAAAGAAGAATGGAAGATGGTCGAGGAGACGAAGAAAATTCTCGACGATGAGAACATTCAGGTGACGGCGACGTGCGTGCGCGTGCCGGTGTTCGTTGGTCACAGCGAATCCATCAACATCGAATTCACCAACCCCATTACGCCGGAAGATGTGTTCGACTTGCTCGAGACCGCCGAGGGTGTAACGGTGGTCGACCGCCGTGAGAATGGTGGTTACATGACCCCGGTGGAATGTGCCGGTGAAGATGGCGTGTTCGTTTCGCGCGTGCGCAAAGACCCAACGGTGCCCAACGGTATCAACATGTGGGTGGTGAGCGATAACCTGCGCAAAGGTGCGGCGTTGAATGCGGTGCAAATTGCGGAAACGCTCATTGGCCAGTTCGGCTTGCGCGCGAAAGCTGCTTAAACGCGGCTTTTCGTATTCGCTAAGCATCCATCTTCGGCTTGCAGCTGCTGGGTGCGTGCCAGCACTTTCTCGGCCCATGCTGAATCACTCACGGCCTGTTCGATGGTCGGCATCATGCGTTGCGCGCGCGGGTGAAGCTGTGCGCTTTCGTATTTCTTTCGCGATGGCCCGGGTGATTGCATGCCTGCGGCCGCCAGTTCCATCGGCGCGATATTGGCGAAGAACTGCACGAGCGGCGCGATCTGCGACTCATTGAAACGCTCTTGCGGGCTGAGGTGGAAACGCTTCTTGCCTTGCGAATCGCCCCACACCGAATTGGCGTAGAGGCTTGCTTCATCGGCCGCGTGAAGGGAGCGGCTGATCATGCGCTCGAGGGGGAGGATGTCGCCGTCCTCGCGGTAGATGTTCATGGGGTTGTCTTTGGTGTCGAGCTTGGGCAGGCCGTTCGCATCGCCGATAACGCCGCATTTTTCCAGGTAGCGTTTCACCACATCGAAATCGCGCGATAGTTTTTTGTATTCGGGGCCGGGCAGTTCTTCGAGGAACTGCAACCATTGCTGTGTGCTGGTGATGGTTTCCTGCGGCAGGCTGTGCGCTTCGAGCCATTTTTTCTCGAGCGCGGGTAATAGAGGCTGCGGCAGTAATTGCTGCTCGTAGTTCTGCGCCCAGCGACGGTTGCGCACAGCGGGGACCATGCCGCTGCGCAATATCTGGCGCATCTGCGTGTGGTTGGGCAGTTGGCGATCTTTTACGATCTGGCTGGCGCGCAGTTTCACCGTTGCTTCGCCGCTTATTTCGCCGGGCTCGACATGTTTCAGGTACGGCCGAAGCTTGAGGATGTTGCTGACCTCGACGCCGTAATAGACCGCATCGCGCGGGGCGCCATGGCCGGAAATGTAACTATGCTCGGCGACGGGCTGGCTGCTGGTGCGCACGATGCCGACGCCGGGATAGGCTTCGCTTTCCAGATCGCGAATCTCTTCGCCGGCGAGGAAGCGGGCGTAGGCTTCAGGTCCCATAAGGTCGCGCACGTTGATGCCGCCTTCTTCATCGGTCTCGCGCACGGCAGTTTGCAGCGGTGTTTCGCCGGGGTCGATGGCACCTTTGGACAAGCCATAGAATTTGGTGCCGGAGCCGAAGCGCCCTTCCGTCCACGGGGAGAGCACATAGAGGCGTTTATGGCCGTGCTCATCGAAGTCCCACCCATAGAGAAAGATGCCGGCTTTTTCGGGCGCGAAATCGGGGGGTGTGGGGCGTGGATCCATTGCGTTTAGTGTAAGTTGTCTAAGTGGCCGGAAACAGTGACAATTTCGTGACAAACAAAAAGCCCGGCTGTGGGTAAAAGCCCCTAGGAAGTCAAGGGTTTGACAAAGCGGCCTGCGAGCCCTAAACCGGCCTCAAGAACAACAAACTCGAGAGAACGCTATGCCTCGCCCGCAGGACAACCGTCCGCTGTCGCCTTTCATGTTGGGGCCGTATTACCGTTTCCAGATCAGCAGCCTGCTGTCGATCCTGCATCGCATCACCGGTTTTGCGCTCGCTATCGGGCTCATCCTGTTTGCGCTGTGGTTGTGGAGCGCGGCGTATAGCCAGCCGCTGTTCAACGACATTATCGCATTGAGCAGCAGCATCGTCGGCAAGCTGTTCCTGTTCGGCTGGACGGTGGCGTTCTATTACCACTTCGCCAATGGCCTGCGTCATTTGAACTGGGACTTGGGCCGTGGATTCAAGCTGGATGAGATGGCTGCGAGCGGCTGGGTCGTCATTGCCTTCACCGGTAGCATGACCGTGCTGACCTGGGTGCTGGTGTTGAAAAAACTGGGAGCGATCTGATGAGTGAATATTCCAAATCGCCCCTGCGCTCGAACCTTGGCCGCGTGCGTGGCCTTGGCTCGGCCAAACATGGTGCGCGCCACTGGTGGCTGGAGCGCGTGGTCGCCCTTGCACTGGTGCCGCTGTGCGTGTGGTTCGTTATCGAGTTGGTAAATCACCTACTGGGTGCGGATGCGGGCGCGTTGCGAGCGTGGGTATCGAACCCGTTCGTGGCGCTGGCGCTGACGGCGC
>JBEIOT010000148.1:0-5262 GCA_040377415.1 Azospirillum sp.
ATACGCTCGACTTCATGAAAGGCCCGTTCTACCTGCCGGCCGACATCAAAGAAGGCGACTATATCGAGATCGGTCAGCTGGGCGCGTATGGCCGCACCATGGCCACCCGTTTCAACGGCTTCTCGCTGGCGAACGCGCCGGTGGCCGTGAAGGACGAGCCCATGATGAGCCACTACGAGCCGCTTGCACCGGCCCGCGAAGTGGCGTATCAGGCCGCCATCGCATAACGCTAATTGTAAATTAACGCCCCGGCCGGCGATAACGCCGTGCCGGGGTTTTTTATTGTGACGAAATTGAAGGAGTACTGCCATGACCGCAGCCACCAAAACGAAGAAGAGCAACGCCAAAGCCGAATTGCTCGGCAAGACCGTTGAGCATATCGATATCGCGAGCTTCGATGCCCGCCCGATCATCGACCAGATGAGCAACATGAGCTTTACCTCGCGCGACCGTGGCCGCGCGACGAGCATCTACAACCAAATGCTGGCCGATAAGGATTGCAGCATCTTCCTGACCATCGCTGGTTCCACCAGCGCGGGCGGTTGCATGAAGCTGTATGCCGACCTCATCCGCTACAACATGGTCGATGCCATCATCGCCACCGGCGCCAGCATCGTCGACATGGACTTCTTCGAAGCCCTGGGCTTCAAGCACTACCATGGCGACCCGGCAGGCACCGACGACAAGACCCTGCGCGATCTCTACATCGACCGTATCTATGATACCTACATCGATGAAGAAGAGCTGCAGGCGTGCGACCACACCATCTTGGAAATCGCTAACAAGCTGGAACCACGTGGCTACAGCTCGCGCGAATTCATCCGCGAGATGGGCAAATGGCTGGCCGCTGGCAACGCGAAGAAAAAAGACTCGCTGGTGCAGCTGGCCTACGAGCACAACATCCCCATCTTCTGCCCGGCATTCGTTGATAGCTCGGCGGGCTTCGGTCTGGTGAAGCACCAGGTCGATAACCCCAAGAAGCACATGATGCTCGATGCCATCGCCGACTTCCGCGAACTGACCGACATCAAGATCAAAGCTGGCAAGACGGGCCTGCTCATGATCGGTGGCGGCGTGCCGAAGAACTTCACGCAGGATACCGTGGTGTGCGCCGAGATCCTCGGCCACGAAGACGTGCAGATGCACGCTTACGCGGTGCAGATCACCGTGGCCGACGTGCGCGACGGCGCATGCAGCAGCAGCACGCTGAAAGAAGCATGCAGCTGGGGCAAGGTCGATACCGCTCTGGAGCAAATGGTGTTCGCCGAAGCTGGTTCGGTGCTGCCGCTGATGGTGAGCGATGCTTACCACCGTGGCCACTGGAAGACCCGCGGCAAGCGCGAGTTCGCCAAGATGTTCGACGACGCGAAGTAGTCGAACTAAACTTGATACGAAAAGGGCGGCCCACTGGCCGCCCTTTTTTATTGTTTAGAGTTCTTCGAACCGGCCCGGATTGTAGGGCTGCACCGGATGCTCTTCGTAGACCACCGGGGTTTGTGCATGCGCCGGAGCATGGCCTGCCGGAGCGGCGTTGATCTTGCTCTCGTCGATCTCGATCAGTTTATGCTGGCGGGCGACAATGAGGTAGAAGGTCGGCACGATGAACAGGGTGAACAGCGTACCCACGCTCATGCCGCCCACGATTACCCAGCCGATGGCAGCGCGCGATTCGGCCCCTGCCCCGCTGGCCAGTGCCAACGGCACGGCACCAAGCACCATCGCCGCCGTGGTCATGAGGATGGGGCGCATGCGGATGGAAGCGGATTCGACCACCGCGTCAACGCGGCTCATGCCTTTTTCCTGCAGCTGGTTGGCGAACTCCACGATCATGATGCCGTGCTTGCTGATGAGACCCATCAGCGCCACGAGGCCGATCTGTGAGTACACGTTGAGCGAGCCACCGGTCAGATTCATGAACAGCATGGCACCGCCCATGGCGAGCGGCACCGACAGCAGGATCACCATCGGGTCGCGCCATGATTCGAACTGCGCGGCGAGGACGAGATAGATGAACGCCAGTGCGAGGCCGAAGATGAGACCCATGCTGGCCGCTGATTCCTTGAACTCGCGGCTGTTGCCACCGTAATCGATGCTGGTGCCGGGGGCTTCTTCGTTCACGACGCGTTCGATATCGTTGAGTGCGGTGCTGAGTGCGTAGCCCGGTGCAAGGTTGGCACTGATGGTCACGGCGCGCAGTTTGTCGAAGTGGTTCAACTCGCGCGGGGCGACGCCTTCTTGCAGCGTGACGATGTTGCTGAGCGGGACCATCTGGCCGTCGCGAGCGCGGACATACAGCGCGGTAAGGTCGGTCGGGGTGCGGCGTTTATCGTCGGCGATCTTGACCAGCACTTCGTACTGCTCGGAGCCACGCTTGAAGCGGGTGACCTCGCGGCCACCGAGCATAGTCTCCAGCGTGCGGCCCACGGTCGATATCTCGATGCCCATGGTCGCCATCTTCTCGCGGTCCATGATGACGCGAAGTTCGGGCTTATTGAGCTTAAGGTCGGTATCGGGCGTTAGCAGGCCGGGATTCTCGCGCAGCTTGGCCAGGATCTTGTTGGTCATTTTATCGAGTTCTTCGTAGGTGTCGGTGGTCTGGATGATGACTTCCACCGGCTGGCTGCGCGCGCCCTGCCCTAGCGATTGCGGGTTGATGGCGAAGTTGAGCGTGCCGGGAATGCCGAACAGCTGGCCGCCGATCTCGTTGATGATGTCAAAGCTCGAACGGTCGCGGTCACCCCATTCCTTCAGGCCGGTTACGGTGAAGGTTTGCGTGACGAACGGGAAGCCCACAGCGATGAAGCGCCATTTCTTCTCGGGGATCTTGTCGAAGATGGCTTCCATCTGCCGCGCATATTGGTCGGCGTATTGGATGGTGCTGCCTTCGGGCGCGATGCCGATGCCGAAGATGACGCCGCGATCCTCTGCGGGCGAGAGTTCGGATTGCAACATGCTGAACAGTACGCCGGTGGCGATGAAGGTGGCGAGCGCGATGCCCACGATGAGCGGACGGTTGATGATGGTGCGCTTCAGCGTGCGGTTATACGCGGCTTCGAGACGACGGATCCAGCCTTCGATGCGCTGCGACCATTTGGGCGCTTCTTCGATATGCTGCGCTTTCAGGATGCGCGAGCACATCATGGGCGACAGGGTAATGGCGGTGATGCCGGAGATGAGTACGGCACCCGCAAGCGTAAGCGCGAACTCGATGAACAGCTGGCCGGTGCGGCCCGGGGTGAGTGCGACAGGTACGAATACGGTGGCGAGCGTCAGTGTCATCGCGACGACAGCGAAGCCAATTTCGCGCATGCCTTTGACGGAGGCGTGGACAGCGTCCATCCCCTCTTCCATGTGGCGGTAGATATTCTCGAGCACGACGATGGCGTCATCGACCACCAGACCGATGGCGATGACGAGTGCCAGCAGGGTGAGCGTGTTGATGGAGAAGCCCATCATGTACATGAGCGCGAGCGCGCCGATGAGCGACACCGGAATGGTGACTAGCGGAATAAGCGTAGCACGCATGGTGCGCAGGAAGAAGAAGATGGTGAGCACCACGAGCAGCGTGGCTTCGACGATGGTGTGGAACACGCTGTTGATGGATTCATCGATAAAGACCGAGGAATCGTACGCGATGGCCAGCTTCATGTCGCTGGGCAGGTCTTTCTGGATGGCGGGCAAGGCAGCGCGGATGGCTTTGGAAATTTCCAGTGGGTTGGCGACGGATTGCTTGATGACGCCAAGTGCGATGGAGGGGTTACCGTTGAAGCGCACCAGTGAGCGCTCATCTAGTGGGCCGTAGTTAATGTCGGCCACTTCACCGAGGCGCACGAGGTGCCCGCCTTCGGCTTCTTTCAGGATGACCTGACGGAACTGGTCGGGCGTGTTGAGGTCGGTCTGCGACAGCACGGTGAATTCGCGGTTGAGCGATTCGATGCGGCCTGCGGGAATTTCAACGTTCTGTGCGCGCAATGCAGATTCGACATCTTGCGTGGTGAGGTTGAAACCGGCGAGTTTTTCGCGGTCGACCGAGACGCGCATAGAGTAGCGGCGTTCGGCGAACAGCAGCACGCTGGCGACGCCCGGCAATACTTGCAGGCGATCCTGCACGACTACGTCGGCAATTTCGGAAACATCGAGCTGACCGGAGGTCTTGCTCGACAGCGCCATCCAGATAATTGGTTGGGCGTCAGCTTCGACTTTAGCGACGATGGGTTCGTCGACTTCGTCGGGTAGCAGGTCACGCGCGCGGGCCACGCGGTCGCGCACGTCGGATGCGGCGGCGTCGGCCTCGCGGCTGAGGCGGAACTGAACCGTGATCTGCGAGCGCTCGGAGCGCGAGATGGATTTGATGAAGTCGATGCCTTCGATGCCCGAGAGCGAATCCTCGAGCGGCTTGGTGACTTGGGTCTCGATAATTTTTGCCGATGCGCCGAGGTAGTTGGTCTCGACCGTCACGACGGGTACGTCGATGTTGGGGTATTCACGAACGGTCAGGCGATCGAAGCTGACGAGGCCCAGCAGCACGATCAGCAGGTTGATAACGATCGAAAGGACCGGACGGCGGATGCATATTTCGGCGATCTTCACTGGGCGGCACCTTCTTCAGCCGGCGCTTCTTCTACCGGCTCTGCCGGCGGCACATCGCCGGTCTCGGTCGGCAGCGGTTCGGCGGCGACTGGCTCGGCAACAGGTTCTTCGGCGATCGGTGCAACTTGCGCAGGTTGTTCAACGGCAGCAGGCTCGGCAGGGGGCGCTTGCTCGGCTGCTGCTTCGGGTGCGGCATCTTGCTTAGCTTTGCTCAGGTCGCTGACGATAGCACCGGGTTGCAGTTTGATCTGGCCCGAGGTGACGACCACATCGCCCGCTTGCAGGCCCGAGAGGACCTCGACCGAACCGGCGATGCGCTCGCCAAGTTCCACGGGCACCAGCTGCGCCTTGTTCTCGGCATCGATGCGGAAGACCTGCTTCACGTCGCCTTGCGGCACGATGGCGGCTTCGGGCACGCTAAGCGCGTTCTCTTTGTGCGCCACGATGAGCGAGATGCGGGCGAACATGCCGGGCTTGAGCATATTCTGCGGGTTGGGGATGGTGGCGCGCCTTGGCAAGGATGCCGACGCGTGCTTGTGGATCGTCATTGAGGCTTGCGAGGTCCTGGAGCGCGAGTTCGCGAGCGGGTTCGATGGCATCTGGGGCGAACGCCGGGCGAAGGACCATGTCGGTGAAGAGAGGCAGGACATCGAGCAGGCGCGGACGCAGGCG
>JBEIOT010000184.1:0-3884 GCA_040377415.1 Azospirillum sp.
CAAGGAACGACCAGCAGCGAGCACTCGCGCGGCTAAGCCGCGTTCTTCGCGGTTTTCTTACCCATCCAGCCTTGGATTTTTTCAACGATCTGCGCGGCGTTCAGGCCCGCTTCGTCGTACATCTTCGTGGGGCTATCATGATGCTGGAATTCATCGGGCAGGGTGAGGGTGCGCAGGCGCGCTTTACCATCCAGCAAGCCCGCGTTGCTCGCGAAGCTCAGCACATGTGCCCCAAAGCCGCCCTCGGCGCCTTCTTCGATAGTAACGACCAACTCGTGCTTCTTCAGCAAGTCCGCAATGAGCGCTTCATCCAGCGGCTTGGCAAAGCGTGCATCGGCCACTGTGGCGTTCAATTGCTCAGCGGCTTTCTGGCATTCACCCAAACGCGTGCCAAAATTCAGGATGGCGACATCTTTGCCTTCGCGCACGATGCGGCCTTTGCCGATTTCTAACACAGTGCCGCGTGCGGGAAGTTCCACGCCCAAGCCTTCACCGCGCGGATAGCGGAAAGCAATAGGGCCGCTGTTATGCGCCGCAGCGGTGGCGGTCATGTGCATCAGCTCGGCTTCGTCACCCGCAGCCATCACCACCATGTTCGGCAAGGTGCAAAGGTAGGCCACATCGAACGAACCGGCATGGGTCGCGCCATCGGCACCCACGAGGCCCGCGCGGTCAATGGCGAAACGCACCGGCAGGTTCTGGATGGCCACGTCATGCACCAACTGGTCATACGCGCGCTGCAGGAAGGTCGAATAAATAGCGCAAAAAGGTTTGTAGCCTTGCGTCGCCATGCCTGCCGCGAACGTCACGGCGTGCTGCTCGGCAATGCCCACATCGAACATACGGTCAGGGAAGGCGGCTTCGAATTTATCGAGCCCCGTACCGCCCGGCATCGCCGCCGTGATCGCGACAATTTTGTCGTCCGCCTGCGCCTCAGCGATGAGTCCTTTGGCGAATACGCCGGTATAGCTCGGCAACGTGCTAGCCGGTTTGCTTTGCGTGCCGCTCTTCACGTCGAACTTGGTCACGCCATGGTATTTATCATCGCTGGCTTCGGCAGGCGCGTAGCCATGGCCTTTTTGCGTCACCACATGCACGAGGATGGGGCCGGATTTCTTCTCATCGCGCACATTGCGCAGCACGGGCAGTAAATGGTCAAGGTTGTGGCCGTCGACCGGACCAACATAATAGAAACCAAGTTCTTCGAACAACGTACCGCCCGTCACCATGCCGCGCATGTATTTTTCGGCGTTGCGTGCAGCACGCGCCAGCGGCGCAGGGAATTTGTTGGCGATGGTCTTGGCGATATGCCGCGCCGCGCGATAGCTGTGCGAACTCACCATGCGCGACAGATACGCGCTCATCGCGCCGGTCGGTGGGGCAATGCTCATGTCGTTGTCGTTCAAAATAACGATAAGGCGCGTGCCAAGTGCACCGGCATTGTTCATTGCCTCGAATGCCATGCCCGCGCTCATCGCACCATCGCCGATCACGGCGATCACATCGAAATCGTCGCCCGCCATGTCGCGTGCCACGGCCATACCAAGGCCCGCCGAAATGCTGGTGCTGGAGTGACCCGCGCCGAACGCATCGTATTCGCTCTCATCGCGTTTGCAGAAGCCCGACAACCCGCCACCTTGACGAATGGTGCGCAGGCCATCGCGACGGCCCGTAAGAATTTTATGCGGATAGGCCTGGTGGCCCACATCCCAGATAATTTTATCCCGCGGCGTTTCGAACACGTGATGCAGTGCCACGGTCAGTTCGACCACGCCAAGGCCCGCGCCCAAATGCCCGCCCGTTTGCGCCACCGCGTCAATGGTATCGGCGCGCAGTTCATCGGCCAGCTGTTTCAGCTGCTCGTCGCTCATGGCGCGCGTGTCGGCAGGGGTCGCCACGCGGTCGAGCAGGGGGGTGAGTGGTTTCGGGTTCATAAGTGGCCGGAAACTAGGGAATCCCTTAGCTTTTGGCAAGTGACAATACGGTGCAAAATTCGTGCAATAACTAGAATTGCCGAACGTAATTCACCTGGAATTTGGCGCTCTGTTCCGGCGACTGGGCGCTAAGGCCGCGATAGTAGCCCACCACATAGGCGAGGCTCTGTTCATCATCGAACGACAGACTGCCAGAAACGATCGGCCCCACCTCTTGCGAATTATTTCCGGTGTAATCCAAGCCATTGGCCGCGCCGAACGTATGGAAGAACTCGATACCCGGCGAAAATTCGGGCGAAAGCTGGTACAACAACTGCGCCGCGCCAGTGACATTCACGCTCGATGCACGCTTTTCGCCGATGCCACGAACCACGCTGAAGTTAGCAGTGGCGAGCCAATCATCAAAATCACGCTGCAGGATGAAGCGCGTGTTAAAGGTGCTGGCGCGCCCGTCAGTGTGTTGGGTGTAGCGGCCCTGCACGGCACTGCCCAGCCACCAATCGCCTTGTTCGGTGAGTTCATATTTCACACGGGCGCTGGGGCCGACAGCTTGGGTCGGCGTGTTCGCTTGGTTTTCCATGAGGTATGACAGCGCCACATCGAGACGGTCAGTAACGCCATAAGTGACCTGTGTGCGCGAACGCCAACGGTCGCCACCCGGCGCTTCCTGCTCGCCAAAGCCGAGATACTCGACCTGCATACGATCTTTGAAAACTTGAGGCGCGTTGAGTTTCTCCACGGCCCATGCGGAGTCGGCAAAAAGAAGCGAAAGAAGTGCAATAGTACGACGCATGGGACCCGCTGTTTATACTATCTCCATAGCACCCAGATTGCCGGAACTATACAAAATGGTAATGATTATCCCCTTGAGAAATAGCCGTTAAATCATCATGTTTGCATCGCAACATAACCACGGTTCATTTCATGCCTCTACCTCCCAACGGATTCTTCGCCAACTGGCGTAACGATTTGCCCGCCGCGCTCGTAGTGTTCCTTGTCGCACTGCCGCTTTGCCTTGGCGTGGCACTGGCTTCCGGCGCACCGCTCTTCTCCGGCCTCATCGCTGGTATCGTCGGCGGGGTGGTCGTTGGAGTGCTCAGCAAATCGCCACTTTCGGTGAGCGGTCCGGCAGCAGGCCTCACCGTCATCGTGTTCGCCGCCATCCAGCAATTGCCCACCTTCGAAGCATTCCTCATGGCCGTGTGCCTTGGTGGCGTGCTGCAGATCCTACTCGGCACCTTGCGCGCGGGCATCCTTGGCGACTTCATTCCAAACGCCGTCATCACCGGCATGCTGGCCGCCATCGGCCTCATCCTCGTCATGAAGCAGTTGCCGCATGTGCTGGGTTACGACCTTAGCATCTTCGGTGGCGAATCATTGCACTCGGGCGACTTCCAGCATCTGTGGGGCGAGTTCCGCGCCTTGGGCGAAAGTATACTGCCCGGCGCGGCGATCATTGGCCTCACGTCGCTGGTATTCCTGTTCTGGTGGGACAAGCGACAGCCCAAGCTCACGGGTTTTGCCAGCTACATCCCGGGTCCGCTGGTCGTGGTCGGGTTCGGCATTCTCGCCAACTGGCTGTTCGGCAAATACATGCCCGCATGGCAGCTCGATACGGCGCATCTCGTCGCCGTTCCCGTTGCCGATAACATGAGCGAATTCTTCGGCCAGTTCCGCATGCCGGATTTCAACATGATCACCGATCCTGCCGTATGGACCGTGGCCATCACACTCGCACTGGTTGCCAGCATCGAGTCACTGCTTTCCATCGAAGCCATCGATAAACTCGACCCGTTCCGCCGTGTTACTCCCACCAACCGCGAGCTGGTGGCACAAGGCGTTGGCAACATCGCCAGCGGCATGATCGGCGGCTTGCCGGTCACCTCCGTCATCGTACGTTCCAGCGCCAACGTGGCCTCGGGTGGCCGCAGCAAGCTTTCTACTATTACC
>JBEIOT010000130.1:0-5927 GCA_040377415.1 Azospirillum sp.
ACAGCAGCGTCAGGGCACGGCCATCAATAACCAGGCGACCCTGAATGCGATGTCAGCGCAACAGCGCGCCGCCTACCTTGCGCGTGTCAACGCAGCGAACGTGCATCACCACGACGATCACCACGATCATGCGCCGGTGGTGCAAAAGGTGAATCCCGCGCTGAACAATCCTGCGCTGGCCAAGATCAAGGCCGACCTCGCCAAGAGCGGCGTGAACAGCAACGACCTGCTGACCGGCAAAGCCGCCTTCAACAAAATGAAGAGCGCCAACACGCAAGGCCTCACGCCCACGGCCACGCCGAACGTGAAAAAGCCTGCAGCGCAACCTGCGCTGAGTGAAGAAGATGCGAAGAAAAAGCAGCTGATCGATTCAGTTGCACCAGGCGCACCCAAGGGTGGCCCGCAAGGTTACAGCCGCTAAACGTTATTGATCGGTGAACGCTTGGGGCCGCATGGGCCGTCATCCAGGCTGGCGCACGGGCTTTTCAGGATATTCACCTTCTCGCTATCGCACGCACCAAGCGCCAAGAGCGCCAGGGCGAGAGCAGCACATTGCAGCGAGCGTTTCATAAGCCAGTCTCCTTAAAGCACCGCGCGTTATTTGCGTAGTGCATTTCCGCCACCGCCGCCGGTAATGCTGCTGCGGTTACTGCTCATGAATTGCTCGAAGCGTCCCCCAGTGTCAAGGGCGATGAAGGTGTTCGCCAGTTCGTTGGCGATCCGTTCGATCACGCCGGCGAAACGCTGCGCCAGATAGACAAGGATCATGAAGCTAAGCACGTCGATGATGTTCATCGGGAACTCAGGGCAATCCCCTTTGCCGCTGGCGATACAGCTGAACGTACCTTTCCAGCTATTCTCTTCTTTGTTCACGTCGCCGCTGATCGGGTCCTTTGCACGCCAGAACGAGAATTTGTTGGTCGTACCGTCGCCGGTCTTGAACTCCGTCCAGCAGAACTCGGTGTTGAGCATGTCCTTACTGGCACTCTCGATGAGGATCATGAAGAACGACAGGAAGGTGAACAGCAGAATGGGCTGCAGCGACAGCGACAGCAGCGCGTTCAGCCACGTCATGAACAGCTGCTTGGTCTTCTCAAATAGCAGGAAGATGAAGAATATCGGCGCCAGGCCCAACAGCAACGATCGCGCGACATAGGACACCGCATAGATCTTGAGTGCTTTGATAAGCAGCCCCACGAAGCCCGCAAAGGCGAAGATCATCAGGCCGCCCATCATCATACCATACGGGCCGCCGGCGAATATCGCGCCCATGATGGCGGTAATGGTCTCAGGGTGAATGAGGAACTCGGCCAGACGGTCGAACTGATAGAACGGCGTTGCATCCGGCGGTGCGGCCACGCCGGTGCCGATGGCGGTCACGGTCCTCACCAGGTCATCGGTGCCGTCGTTGAAGAAGGTCACCATGTTATTGCTGAAGAATTCCCAACCACCGCTGGGGGCCAGCATGGCCATGATGATACCGAGCTTCACAAGGCGCACCAGCACCTGGCCGAAGCTAGGTTGGATGACGCCGATAACGAAGCCGACGCCGAAGATGATCACCATCAACGTCATCGCGCCGAACACGGCACTTCGATAGGCGTTGTTATCGATAAAGGCTCGGTAGAGTTTCTCGGTCGATTCACCGACGATCTCTTTGATGTAAAGATAAATGGAGCTGAGCAGGCCACTGTCATTCGTGGACGTGCTGCCATTGGGATTGGTGGTCGTCTGAGGACTGAAAGCCCACTGCTTGCGTTCCTCGAACTGAGTACATTGCTGTCCTTCGCCCGTGGCGGTGGTGGCAGCCGGTGCGGGCGCTGGCGCGGCTTGCGCGAAGGCCGGGGCCGGCATGGCGGTCATCATGCCTTGCATCAGCATCAATGCGGCCAGCATCATCAGGAATCGCTGTTTCATACGCCCTCTATTATAGCCTTCACTGGCTGAAATGGAATTGGACTGTGTCATGCCCCGCCCTTATTGCTACGTTCTTCGATGAGATCGAGAAGCTCTTCATATTCTTTTTTCAAATTAATGCGCTCGGTCGGGTCCAGGCGGTTGCTGTAAAGCTGGTCCTGGATCTCTTGGAAGCGCGCTGCTTTTTCAGGAATAAGGGCCTCGGCCATTTCGATCTGTTGGGCCGGGGTGCCGCTCCTGACGGAGGATGGACGCTGTGCGGCATTCGGACTGGCCGCTGCACCACCACGATCCGCCGATTTGTTGCCACCCGAATCGCTATCATCGCCACCCGAATCGCCGCCTGCCTTGCCGCCGCCATCGCTTTGGCCTTTGCCGGTATTGCTGGGCGCACTACCGCCGCCTGCGCCACCGCCTGCACCGCCGGCCGCACCTGTGCCGCCCGCGTTGCCGCTACCAGCGGAAGGTGCGTTCGGATTTATCACGCCCATGCCGGTCAGGAAGCCTTTACCACTTTCAGCAAAGGCTTTTGGCATCTGACGGATGAAGTCGGAGTCCTTGCTGGCGACCCACTCGCCATCCTTGTTCTGCACCTGGAAGCCTTCATTGAGTCCCTTTTTGGCTCCTTGGATACCCGAGCGTATTTTGCTTTCCAGCGGTGTACCCTGCTCGACGGCAGCAACCACTGCGCCCGAGCCGAGCATCGGCCTCACGGCACCCATGATCGTGGTGAAGCCCATGTTGATGAGCATGGAGAGCACGAACAGTTTGATGCAATCGAAGAACAGCTTCTCGAAGGCTTCCCTGCTGCTGATGGTATTGCCGTTCTCATCGGTGAACACACCGTCGAGGTTCAGATTCGCCGCCTTCAGGCCGCCGCACAGGTTGTTGGCACCGCTCACATAGGGGTTGATGTTCTGCAGCAGTAGGTTGTCGGTATAAATTTCTTGCTCGGTGCGGCCCGTGGCATCGGCACGGAACCCGGCATTGTTGCTGATGCGCTGGTCGCACACGGCTTTGGGCAGCTGGCGCGCGCGGTCCATGAACTGGTTATTGAATAGCTTGGTGATCATCGCGTCATCGGCGAAGAAGAGTTTGTCGTAGACCTGCAACGCGAGCACTACATAGGCGCACACGATGAGCGGCAGCAGCAGCGCAGCCAGGATGCCGCTGTACCATTTCTCGAACATCGAGGTGGTCACCTTCAGGAACATGAGCGGCAGCAACAGGGGCGCCAGTATCATGTAGAACGCGATGAACATGTAAGAGTTCAGGAACGCAACGACCACGCGCAGGATCAGCATGAACATGCTGGCCAGCATGCCGATGCATGCCAGGAACAATGCGACGCCGAAGCTACTATTGAAGAAGAACCCGCCAAGCATCCCGATCACACTGCTGGCCAGCAGCATGTTGGGTCGCGCCTCGCCCGATGGGCCTGGCGTGCCCACGGTAAAGCCATAAAGTTTGCTCAGCAAGCAATCCATCTGCTTCCAGATCATCGGCGTGTTCTCATCGCCGAACACTTCCATTTGGCAGTGCATGTTGCCACTTTCAGGCCCCAGCGCACTCATCACCACCGCTTGCGATTCGGCCATGATGCCGTAGGCCACGCCGATAAGCCCTCCTTCATTGGTATCCTCATCGCCGGGAATGGCGGCAAGGATGGCGAAGGTGAAACCGATCTTGATGAGCAGCACGAACGCGCGTGTTTGCAGCTGGCCTTCGTTCTGCAGCACTTGCAGGCCGAACATGATAATGACGAAGGTGAGGAACGCGTAAAGCAGCGGGCGCAGCGCCTCGATCATCTCGCGGCTCATGCGGTTGCCCGCGTGTTCGATGGTCTTGGTCAGGCATGGCACGATGCGGCCAAGCAGGAAACCGCCTTGCGCTTCTTCAAAGCTGCTGCAGCTTTGGCGTGTGCCATTGGGACCGCTGGTCTCAAGCTGTCCTTCGGCCGGGCTGCCGCCCGGTAGCGGAGCGCCGGGGTTAGCCGTGGGTGCGGGTGTAACGCCTTGCGCAAAGCTTGCGCCATCGTAACCGCCGAGCGTGCCGCTGGCGAGCAGGAACACGACCGCTGCGCCCAACATGGGCAGCAGCATCCGCGTATTCAGACTGCGCTTAAGCCAGCTCATCGTCACCCCTTCCCTTTGCCGGTCAGGGCGGCGGTGATGCGGCCAGCGATGCCGCTGCCGCCTTTACTGCGGCTCACTTCGGCGAACAGGTTCGGCGACTGGAACGACTCGCCCACCAGATCGTTCACCATGTTGGGCACGACGGTCATCAACCCGTTGATGCACAGCACGACCACCGCGGCGAAGATAACGGCGGCGAACACTTCACGCGCGATGGATCGGCCCTGACGGTCTTGCGGTGTGGTAATGCCCGCTTCCTGATCGCCCGCTTCCGGCGGCGTATCGGCCACGGGAGGCTGGCGCGCCGCGGCCATAGCCTTCCAGTCGATATCGTTGCGCCACCATTGCATCGGGTAGCTGCCGCATGATTCGCGGATCTTGGCGATGGATTTCTGGTCGGTGTTCAGGTTCAGCGTGGCCATATCCCGGCCGCAATTGCTTCGCTGCTCCTGACCGAACAAGCCGGAGATCTGTTGGCCCGCTGATTTCAGCGTATTCTCGTTCAGACCGGGGGTCTCGGTGCTGGTCTTCACGCCGGCGATCACGGTGGGCTTGCGCTTAATGAAGTCGTGATCCTCGGTCATGTATTTGTTGATGTTGAACCCGGGCTGGCGCGATTGGTCGCCTGCGATGCGGTACATGACCGAATAGTCACCCGAGAACATGGCGAAGTCGATCGCGCTGACCGAGAACGTCACGAAGGCGAGGATGATGACCGGCTGCAGCATGAAGCCGATGACCATGCGGAACCATTTCTTGAAATATTCACTCGTGACGCGGAACAGCACCAATGGAATGAACAGCGGCGCGAAGATCATCAGGAACGCAATACCGATATAGCCCGCGAGGTAAACGAACAGGGCTTTCAACACCATCCACACCAGCGAGTAGATGAACACGAAGCCGACGACAGCAAGCAGGATGCCCATGACCGAGGTTTGCATGCTCGAGAAGAAGAAGTTGATAAGGCCGCGCGCCATGCCGGGGTTCTTATCGTCGATCTTGCGGTTGACGGTAAGCTCCTCAAGGCCTTTGGTGCCGTTGAGGCTTTGCCCGCCATATTGCTCCGGCGCCACTTTGATACCGATCACCGTATCGAGGATGCAATCCATGCCAAGCCACGCGGCGGAATAGTTGGGCCCTTCGCGGCGGATGCCTTCCATGCGTTGGTTGGCTGCTTCCTGCATGTTGCGGATGCATGTCAGGCGGTCGGCGCCGAATCCATCGACCATCTCGCCGCTTTGCGGACTGAACTGTACGACCGCCGCGCCGGCGCTATCCATCGCGGTCAGCGCGGTATCGTACATCCAGTCGGATTTCACGACGAAGCCCATGACGAGCGATAATTTCACCATCAGCAGCATCACATCGCGGCCGGGTTTTTCCAACATGCCATAGGCGGCGAGGATGCCGTAGATGATGACGGTCAGCGTGAAGAAGCCCGTGACGGCACCCACGACGGCACGATAGAACCCAGTGTCGGGGCGGCCATCGCCGTTGGTGTCTTCACCGAAATACACGCTCGCCGCATGGTCGACCGTGTCACGCAAGCACATCACGATGCGATTGCTCAGGCCAACATATTCCTTACAGCCGACGGTCCGTGTTTCCGTAGTAGGCGGCGTCGGCGTGGGCGCAGGAGTCACCTGTGCGCGCGCATCGCCAGCACTGGCCAACATGCCCAGCGCCAGCATCGCCATCACCATGATCATGCGGGCATGATGCATCAAAGTTTTTTGACCCTCTGGGTAAAGATGGGTAGCCAGTCATCCACGTCGTCGCCCACCTGGGCGCGGATCTCGTCGAGCAGGTTCACGGTCTCGGCGCGGCCAGAGAGCACGTTGATAATATCATCCATGCCACTCAGGTCGATGC
>JBEIOT010000060.1:0-9542 GCA_040377415.1 Azospirillum sp.
GCAAGCTATATGCGTAGCGCCATCCGTTCGTTGTAGTTACCGTTTGTAGCTTAAGCCGCTGCGGTCTTCACGTGGGCATGCGTCGCCGCGCGGTAATCTTCCATCAGCTGATGCGTCACCGGGCCGGGCGTGAATTTCTGGCCCTGGATTTCACCCACCGGCGTAATTTCTGCCGCTGTGCCAGTGAGGAACACTTCCTGCACCTTGCTTAGTTCTTCCGGCATGATGTGGCGCTCGATGACCTTGGTCTGGCGCGCTTTGGCGAGCTCGATGACCGTCTGGCGGGTGATGCCATTCAGGAAACAATCCGGCGTCGGCGTATGGATCTCGCCGTCGATCACGAGGAAAAGATTCGCGCCAGTCGCTTCGGCAAGGTAGCCGCGGTAATCCAACATCAACGCATCGTTGTAGCCGTCTTTTTCGGCATCGTGCTTGCTGATGGTGCAGATCATGTAGAGACCCGCTGCTTTCGCGTGCACCGGCTCCGTCTCGGGGCTCGGGCGTTTGTAGGGCGCCCATTTCAGGCGAATGCCGTTCTTTTTTATCTCGGGGCTGAACATGCTCGGCCAGTCCCACGCGGCAACGGCTACGTGAATTTTGCTGTTCTGCGCAGCCACCGCCATCATCTCGCTGCCGCGCCATGCGACGGGGCGCAGGTAGGCGTTCTCGAGATTATTGGCTTTTATCACCGCTTCTTTCGCGGCTTCAATTTCGTCGAAGCTGTAGGGAATTTCAAAGCCCAACATCTCGGCTGATTTTTTGAAGCGCTCGGTATGCGCGCGGTTCTTGAACACTTTGCCCGCGTAGGCGCGCTCGCCCTCGAACACGCTGCTGCCGTAATGCAGGCCGTGGCTCAGCACGTGCAGTTTTGCGTCGCGCCAGTCGATCAGTTTACCATCCAACCAGATTTTTCCGTCACGGTCGTCAAAGGGCAGGCTCATGCGATTCTCTTCCGGCGTTCTACGCCACTGTAAGGTTTGCTTCCCGGCACACGGCGCTCGCGCAACGTGATGGCCGAGATGTGCCGTCCGTAATCCAGTTCGCCACGATGTGTGGTGCGGCGGAAGCTGTAAAATTGCGGCTCGTTGGCGTAGGTATCCATAGCGACCTGCGTAATATCCTGCAAGCCCGCCGCTTTTAGCTGATGTTTCACGAACCCCTGCAGGTCGAACATGGCAAAGGTGCGCTTGGTGGTGGGCGCAAAGAACTGCTTGGCGCTGGGGTCCTTGCGCGTCACCGCGTCGATGAGGTCGGGGCCCACTTCGTAGCTCGCCTGCGCAATGGCCGGGCCGATGCATGCGGTGATGCGGTCCTTGCGTGCACCCAATTTTAGCATGGCTTGCACGGTGTTGTTCAGCACACCACCAGCAGCACCTTTCCAGCCCGCATGGGCCGCGGCAATGACGCCGGCTTCGGTGTCGGCCATCAGCACGGGTGCGCAATCGGCGGTCAATATTCCAAGTACCAGTCCGGGCATGGTCGTCACCATCGCATCGGCGCGGTGCTGCGCTTGCGTGGGTTCGCTAATGACCACGACGTCGCTCGAATGCACCTGGAACAGCGTGCAGAGTTTCTCCGGCTTCTCGCTGAAATGTGCGGCGACGAGGCGACGATTCTCAGCGATGTGCTCGGGTTTGTCTTTGCTGCCCTGTCCGCAATTCAAGCCTTCGTAGATGCCTTCGCTCACCCCGCCATCGCGCGCGAAGAACGCGTGGGCGACGCGCGGCGACTCCAAAGGTTTCGACTGGAAGGTCATCAGGCTCATACGGTGAATCCGGGCAGTTCGATGTTATGCGCCGAGCTCACTGCCATGACCTTGAACAGCTCACCCATCGCCTGCGGAGAAATAAGCCGTTGCAGCCCGGTAATCAAGGGATCGCGTTGGGTGCTGCCCGCATGTTTCAACAATTGCTCGAGCCGCAGCTGCGCGCCCATGCGCACAAGGTACTCGCCCTGGTTCACCAGCGGCGCCACGAACAGGCCCGCATCGCGGGCGATACCCATCAGCGTGCTGAAATCGACATGCGCCGTGAGGTCGGCATCGCCGGGCTCTTTCAGTACCGGCCAGAACTGGTGGGATTTCAGCGCCTGCAGCGTGTCGTGATGCGCGTCGCCAAGGTAGCCATAATCGATCGCGAGCAACGCGCCGCCATGCTCTTTCAGGCGCGTGGCCAACGTGCGCATGATGCTGCGCGCAGCCGGGCATTGCTCCATCACCGTGCCGTTGGGAATGGTCTGGCCAGATTTGGCCAGCTGCAAACCAACCGGTCCTTGGGTGAACATGAATTCCTGCTGCTCTTCGTTCCACGTCACGCGGCGTTCACGCACGCCGTCGTCGGTCATCACGAATTGTTTGATGGGCAGCGCGTCGAAGAATTCATTGGCGATGATGATGCTCGGGCTATCGGGAAGCTGGTCGATGGAATCCAGCCATTCGACGCGCGGGTGCTCGTCGCGCAGCGTGATGTATTGCGCGTGCGCCAGCGTCGGGCTGGTCTCCACCATGTGAATAGTGATGCTATCGTGAAAGTCCGGTACTTTTTTGGTGGCGCGCAATGCATCGGCCATCAGCGTGCCACGGCCCGGCCCCAGCTCCACTAAACTAATTGGCCCGCCGCCCATCTGGATCCAGACCTGCGCCGCCCACACGCCGATCATCTCGCCGAATATTTGGCAGATCTCGGGCGCGGTGATGAAATCGCCACGCGCGCCGAGCGGGTCCTGCTTGCGGTAATAGCCATGCTCGGGGTGTGCGAGCGCCAGTTCCATGTAGTCCGCGACGCTGATGGAGCCTTGGCTGCCGATGCGTTCGCGGAGGATGTCCGCTAACGCACTCATTTTCTTGCCACCGGTTTGGCGGTGACAGCAAGCCACAGACCGACGGCGATCATCGGCACGCATAGCAGCTGACCCATGGAGAGCGAACCGACGATGAAACCGAGCTGTGCATCCGGCTCGCGGAAGAACTCGATGCCAAAACGGCTGATACCGTAGCCTGCGAGAAACAGTCCACCAACCAAGCCGACATATTGCAAGGCACGGGTGCGCGTGGCGACCAAGAACAGGATGATGAACAGCACCAGTCCTTCAAAGGTAGCTTCATAAAGTTGGCTGGCGTGGCGCGGCATACCGTCGCTGTGCGGGAACACCATGCCCCAGTTGCTATCGGTGATGCGACCATACAGCTCGCCATTGATGAAGTTGGCGAGACGGCCGAAGAACAAACCAATGGGCGTGGCTACCGCAAGATAGTCCATGATGCGCAGCCATTTGAGCTGGTATTTACGCGCGAACAAATAATACGCGACGAAGATACCCAGTAACCCGCCATGGAAGCTCATGCCGCCTTCCCACACACGCAGGATGTGCATCGGATTGTCGATGTAGTACGGGAAATTGTAGAACAGGATGTAGCCGAGGCGACCGCCGAGGATGATGCCAAGCACGGCATACATGATGAGGTCATCACGCGCTTTGTCGCTGAAGTAGGTGGCGATGCCTTCGCGCTTTGCCTGCAACCGGTCCAGCCAGTTCACATACACATAGCCCAGCATAATGCCGACCACGTAGGACAGCGCATACCAACGAATGACCAGTGGGCCGATCTCAAGGGCAATGGGATCGATGTTGGGAAAATCCATTAGTAGTACTGGTCGTCCTTCAGCAAGTAGTTCTGCACGTAATCCTTGATGCCTTCTTCCAATGAGGCGAACGGCTCGGTGTAACCCGCGGCACGTAAACGCTCCATGTTGGCTTCGGTCCAGTACTGGTACTTGCTGCGGATATTCTCCGGCATTTCGATGTAGCTGATGCTCGGGGTCTTGCCGACGGCTGCGAAGGTGGCGTTGGCCAGGTCCTCGAAGCTACGCGCTTTACCGGTGCCGATGTTGAACAGGCCGTTCACATCCGGGTTGGCCAGCAACCAGGCCACGACCTTCACGCAGTCCTTTACGTAAACGAAGTCACGTAGCTGACCGCCGTCCTTGTATTTCTCGTTGTAGCTTTTGAACAGCTTCACCGGACGGCCATGCAGCGCGTGCGGATAGATCTGGTTCACCACCGAGCGTTGGTCGTCCTTGTGGTATTCGTTGGGGCCATAGACGTTGAAGAATTTGAGGCCCGCCCATTGCGTAGGCACTTTGTCGTTGCTGCCGGTGGCGGTGGCCACGAACTGGTCGAACAGGTGCTTGCTCCAACCATAGGCATTCATGGGCTTGAGGGTTTTCAGCGAACCGATATCATCCTTAAAGCCCGCCTCGCCTGCGCCATAGGTCGCGGCCGAGCTGGCATAGATGAAGCGTTTCTTGTTCTGGGTAGCCCAGCGCCACAGCGAGCGGCTCAGTGTGAAGTTGGTGTCGAGGATGAGATCGACATCGGTCTCGGTGGTGCTGCTGATAGCCCCCATATGCACGATGGCATCCAGCTGTGCAGCATGACTTTCCAGCCAGTAGAAGGTCTCACCCGGCGAGATGATCTCGAACACCGAGTGCTTGCTCAAATTGCGCCATTTGTCGGTGCTGCCGAACTGGTCGGTCACCACCACGCGGTAGTCCGTGTGGTCGGCGAGTGCGCCGGCGATGTTGGAGCCGATAAAGCCGGCACCGCCGGTGACGAGGACATACTTCATAATTTTGCCGTTCTGGTTGCGGGTTTGACGCGATTGCACCATATATTACCCCAACTGGCAACCCATGGAGACAGCCCCGTGCAGAAAGATTCCAAATTGTTCGAAGATGTGGCCCGCATGGCATCGGGTGCCGCCGGGGCATTCATGGACGTGCGCCGCGAGATCGAGGCCACCGTGTCCGACAAGCTCGAGCGCATCATCGGTCGCGAAAAATTCGTGACGCGCGAAGAATTCGAGACGGTGAAAGCCATGGTCATCAAAGCACGTGAAGAGAACGAGCTGCTGAAAGCCGAACTCGCGGCGATGAAGTCGAAGAAGTCCTAGGGTTTCTGAAATAAACCACTTAGCATTAATAGAACGCTTTCGGAAAGATCATCGCGCATTCACTGCTGGTGGTCGTCAATGCGTAATCACTGCTTAAATCCGCCGAGTTGGCGGCGGTTGTACAGTTGTCCCAACCCACGGCCATAGTGTTACCTCGCTGGGGCTTGCCATCATCGGTCTTGGTGTCAATGTTCCAAGCTTCTTCAGGTTTCAGTACAGGGCCATAGCCCGAGCTGTTATTTTCGGCACCCATGGTTAGTTCGTTGCCATAATCAAAATCGGTTATAGCGCTGTGCCCGACAATAAGAAGGTTATAGGTTGTCCAACCGCCGCGATTCAAACGTGAGCGCGGTGCGTTCGTGCCGAATACCGAATGTTGTCCCGCCGCTGAGCCAGCAAGTCCGCTGTAGCTGCCTTCGATCATACCGGCCAGTGCCAGTTGCTTCCAAAACTGGAACATTTCGTTCGTCACGCTGGCTGCGCCGTATTCAAGGATGCCATCACCATCGCCGTTGCAGGTGCCGGGCACCATTGTTGTTCCTGTGTGGCCAGTGCACGCAACGTTATCTTTACCCCAGAAGCTGGTGGCATTCGCCATGTCGCCAGGGATAGTAAAGTATTTGTCGCGGAAGGTGCGCGCTGCCGTAATATAGCGATCGCGCTCGGTCGTCACCGCGCGCAACTCCGCCGCGCGGATGAGCGACTGGCCCGCAAGAATGCCGCCGGTGAGCAACCCAAGAATAACTAACACGATGGAAAGTTCAACGAGGGAGAAGCCGCGGCTCATAGGAAATGCACGAGATAAAGGTGGCATGGCTTGCCGGTGTCGTCCAACTTGTACTGCGACGTCGCCGCCACGTTGGTAGTGACGCAGGTACCGACCAACGATTCCGACGATACGAGTTTGCCGGTGCCGGGTTTGCCATCATCCACTTTGGTGTCGATGTTCCATGCTTCTTCGGATTTGAGGAACGGGGCCCAGGTGGGTCCGCCCGCCGGGTCCGGCTCGCCGATATGCATGTAGTTGGTGGCACCGGTGCCAAAGTTCGTGCCGCCATTGTATTCGATGTTGTACCCCATGCTCGACATTTTGCCGCGCGGTACGTTCTGGCCAAGCACTGCGTGGCGACCCGCATAAGCAGCACTTGGACCGGCAATGCCGGTGTAGCTGCCCTCAACCAGTCCCGCGTTAGCAAGGTGCTGCCAGAAGGTAAAGCTTTCGCCATGCACACTGACCGCTGGCGCGTGCTCAACCTGGCCATCGCCATCGCCGTTGCAAGTGCCTGGCGTGCCATTGGCATCGGCCGTGGGGCAGGCACTGTTATTATCGCCCCAGAATTTGGTGGCCGCGTTCATATCGCCGGGGATGGCAAAATATTTATCCCGGAACGTTTGGCTGGCGGTGAGGTAGCGCGTAATATCGGTACTCACGCCACGCAACTCCGCCGCGCGGATGAGCGATTGGCCCGCAAGAATGCCGCCCGTAAGCAATCCAAGGATCACCAGCACGATGGAAAGTTCGACGAGGGAGAAGGCGTTATGTTTCATCATCAAATCACATTTCGCATGGCTAATGAACACTCTGCACTACTCACCGTTAGCGCATAGTTTCCATTCAGGGTCGTGCTTGCACCGGCATCGGTGCAATCGTCCCAATGCACCGCCCACACACTTCCCTGCTGTGGTTTTCCGTCATCGGTTTTTGTGTCGATGTTCCATGCTTCTTCCGGGCGGAGGACTTTTCCATACGCGGAGGTAGTTCCAAATTGTGCGCCCATGTAAAGAGTATTCCCATAATTGCCGTCCGTCCACATCGGGTGGCCCGCTTGGCTGAATGTCTGAAGATTCCAAACTCCCTGGTTCAACTTCGAGCGCGGCACGTTGACGCCGGGATCCGAGCTGTTGTTGGTGCCCGTGAGGGCGAGGCCACTGTAAGTCCCTTCGATCAGACCCGCCAATGTCAGTTGTTTCCATACCTGGAACATTTCACCCGTGCCGCCATTGACGGCGGACACGTCAAATCTGCCATCGCCATTGCCGTTACAGGTGCCAGGTGTACCGTTTGGATCGGGAGTGGGGCAGGCAGCATTATCGTCGCCCCAGAATTTTGTGGCGTTATTCATATCGCCCGGTATCGCAAAGTATTTATCGCGGAAGGTCTGTACCGCCGTGATGTACTTATCGCGTTCCGTCGTCACCGCGCGCAGCTCTGCCGCGCGAATGAGCGATTGGCCCGCGAGAATACCGCCGGTAAGCAATCCGAGGATCACTAGGACGATGGAAAGTTCGACGAGTGAGAAAGCACTGCGTTGCATAGGCTTTATTATATGCATGGCTGTGCCATTTGCACGCAGCAAAAATCACGCGCCCTACCATTAGTGGTAATTATTTTTAACGCCCCACTATATTTTGATGGATTTGGCCGCGCGTTCGTGTTTCTCTTTTGGTGTACCGAACGTTCCTAACCTAGCGTAACGAGTACGGACAATCTCTGCTCCCGGCAAGTAATCACGGGTAACAACAAGGAGATATAAACGCATGTCCGCTGTTCAGTTCTCGACTTCCGAGACTTCCCTCTCGACCAACCCCTTAGACCTTGCCGAACAACTCATCACCGACCGCGACTGGTTATGCGACCGCGCCGACGATGCCGAGCTGATCGCCGAAGTGCAGCAAAGCTATTGCAACTACCGCATCTGGTTCACCTGGCAGGAAGAGATGGGCGCACTGCTGTTCAGCTGCGCTTACGACAGCAAGATACCCGAAAAACAGCGCGCGAAAATTTACCCGCTTCTCGCTTCAGTGAACGAGAAGATGTGGGTGGGCCATTTCGATCTGGGCCAGGAAGATGGCGTCATCATGTACCGCCATGCGCTTCTGCTGCGCGGTGGCAAACAGGCGTCGCCGGAGCAACTGGAAGACCTGCTCGACATCGCCATGACCGAGTGCAACCGTTTCTACCCGGCGTTCCAGTCGGTGCTGTGGGGCGGTAACACGGTCGAGGAAGCGCTCGAGATCGCGCTGCTCGAAACGGTCGGCGAAGCGTAGCGCTTCTCTAAAATATCTTGGGGAGCATCAGCGCACAGCTCACGGCGCTGTTGCTGAGATTGTATGTCGAATTTGCCAAGTCGGCGAAGGTCGCGCCGCCCGTGGCGCAGGCATTGTTCCAATAGCGCGCCATGATCTTACCTTGGGCTGGGCGGCCATCGTCCATTTTGGTGTCAAGGTTCCACGCTTCTTCCGCCTTCAATGCGGGGTTCGCTGGCACGTTGCCGCTAATGGCAGCGCCATAATAAAAGAAGTTTTGATAGTCGAACGTGTAGGCGCTGGCATCGCCAGCAAAGTTTGCCACATACTGCACAGCCCATCCCGCGTTGCTCAACTTGGATCGCGGGCAATCGGTGCCAATCACGCAATCCGTTACGCCACCCGCTCCTGCAAGGCCGCTGTAAGTGCCTTCGATCAATCCGGCCAACGCCAGATGTCGCCAAAATTGCGGGAACTCACCTGCTTGAGAAGCGGCGGGGGGTGAATCCAAGCGACCATCGCCTGTGCCGTCGCAGCCACCTGCGGCATTCACCGCAGCGCTGGAATTCGTCACGCAGTGCGCTGCGCCGACCTGTCGGCCCCAGAAACGCGTCGCGTCACGGAAGTCACCGGGATTGCCAAAATATTTGTCGCGGAAGCTGTTGATGGCTGTTTGGTAGCGCTGGTGTTCGCTAGAAACCGCGCGCAATTCGCTGGCACGGATCAGCGATTGGCCCGCCAGAATGCCGCCCGTCAGCAATCCAAGGATCACCAGAACGATGGAAAGTTCGACGAGCGAAAAGCCCGTTGTACGAGGCTGTGTCATTCTCCTGAATATATCCAAATATTTATTTTTTGCACTAACTATCGGCTGCGTAGTTCGGCGAAGCGTAAGAGCTTACCACTTCATCAGTAAGGTGCAGCCCGTGGTGCTGACGGTGAGCGCGTATGCCGCCGTCGCGTCGACGTTGGTCGTGACGCAGTTGGGCATTTGTGTCTTCAGCGCGTAGACCTTGCCACTTTGCGGGCGGCCATCATCCATCTTGGTGTCGATGTTCCACATCTCTTCCGCCTTCATGATGGGCTCACTGTAATAGAAATTGACCTGCTTGGTGCCGAGGATGAAGACATTGAAATTGCCCGTGAGGATGCCGGTAAAGTTGACCGCCACATCGCCCACCGGGTCCTGACCCGTGCGCACCACGTTGAAGCCGCCATTGCCAAAGCGCGAGCGCGGCACGTTCACCCCCGCCGTGCTGTCGCACACGCCGCCGCAGCCGGTGCCGCCACTGCTATAACCGGTGTAGCTGCCTTCGATGAGCCCGGCGAATGCGAGCTGCTGGAACATGCGGTGGCCTTCGGGTCCGACATTCACCAACCCGTCGCCATTGCCGTTGCAGGTGCCAGGCGTACCGTCGGGCGTGGCAACGGACGCGCAGGATTCCGTACCCGTCGCCTGGTCGCCCCAGAAGCTGGTGGCGTTGGTCATGTCGCCGGGTATCTGGAAGTATTTATCGCGGAACGTGTTGATGGATGTCGTGAAGCGATTGAGGTCAGTGCTGAC
>JBEIOT010000015.1:0-15124 GCA_040377415.1 Azospirillum sp.
ACGAGGGCTGCAACCATGGATGAGATCATCCTTCGCGCACTGCTTGGCGCGGTGATGCTGGCGGCGCTGCTCGGGCCGCTGGGTAGCTTCGTGGTGTGGCGCCACATGGCATATCTGGGCGATACCATTGCGCACGCTGCCTTGCTTGGCGTGGCGTTCTCGCTCATCGCTACGGCACTGCCGATGACCCTGACCATCTTCGCCGTCGCCATCGCGGTGGCACTCGTACTCTATCGCTTTGGACAAGACGCGCGCTTCCATGCCGATACCATTCTCGGCATTCTGGCCCATGGCGCATTGGCGCTGGGCGTATTGCTGGTCGCATTGTCGCGCCAGCGGGTCGACATCAACGCCTACCTGTTCGGCGATATCCTCGCGCTGGAATGGAGCGATGTCGGGTTACTCGCGCTTCTCGCCGTCGTTATCGGTACGTTGCTGAAGCTGACATGGAAACCGTTGCTGATGGTCACCATCAGCCCTGCCATTGCGCATGTCGAAGGCATCAACGCGCGCCGTACACAGCTGATGCTGCTCATTATGCTGGCGTCGGTCATTGCCATTGCCATTCAAATGGTGGGCGTATTGCTCATCACGGCGATGCTCATCATTCCCGCAGCCAGCGCGCGCTACCTTGCGCGCACACCGGGGCAGATGGCGCTTTTCGCCAGCCTCATCGGCATGAGCACCGCAGCGCTGGGTTTGTTCGGTTCGCTGAAAGTCGATGCGCCAACCGGCCCGACCATGGTGGTGGTCGGCGCGTTCGTGTTCATCGTTATCGGTTGTGTGACTAAGCTGCGTTCTTCTTCAACGCCGCGCGAAGACGCGTAAACCCGGCATCCAGATCCGCGATGAGATCCTTCGGTGATTCAAGGCCGATATGGATACGCAGCAACGTCGTCGGCTTTTCCCACTGCTTGGTGGCCGAGCGCATCTTGCTCGGGTCATACGCAATGATGAGCGACTCGTAACCACCCCAGCTGAAGCCCATGCCGAAATGCTCGAGGCCATTCAGCATGGCAGCGAGTGCAGGGGTGGAAGCTTTCTCGATCTCAACAGCGAACAAAGCGGTCGCACCGGTCATGTCGCGCTTCCACAGCGCGTGGCCCGGGTCTTCCGGCAGCGCAGGGTAAAGCACGCGTTTTACTTCCGGCACGGTCTGCAGCCACTTGGCCACTTCGAGCGCGTGTTCCTGATGCTGCTGCAGACGCACCGCGATGGTGCGCAGCCCGCGCAACGCAAGGTACGCGTTGTCGCCACCGCTGACTGCACCGATGTTACGGTGCGCGCGCTTGATGGTCTTGTATTCTTTTTCTTTGCACATGATGGCGCCCATCACGAGGTCGGAATGACCAGCGATGTATTTCGTCGCCGAGTGAATGGAAACATCGACACCCAGATCGAACGGACGCATCAGCAGCGGCGTCGCCCACGTGTTATCGCTAACCAGCAGCGCACCGTTGGCATGCGCTACTTTCGCCAGTGCTGGCAGATCCTGCATCTCGAAGGTCAGCGAGCCGGGGCTCTCGGCGTAGATCATCTTGGTGTTCTTCTTCATCTGCTGGGCAATGTCGGCGCCGAGTGTCGGATCGTAGAATTCCACCTCGATACCCATGCGCGGCAGCTCGTGCTTGAAGAACAAACGTGCCGAGCTGTAGACCGAATCCGGCACGAGGATGTGATCGCCCGCATTCAGCAATGCAAGGATGGTGGTGGTGATGGCAGCCAGACCCGACGCCGTGATGATGGCATGGTCGGCGCCTTCGAGCTTGGCGAGTGTTTCCTCAAGCCCCTGCGTGGTGGGCGAGCCGTTGCGGCCATAACCGATATGCTCGATCTTACCTTCTTCGTAGGCGGCGAACGTGTCGTAATCCGGGAAGATGACGGTGCTGGTGCGGTGCACCGGCGGGTTCACCGAGCCGGAGTCGCGTTTGGGGTCGCGACCTAAGCTAACGAGAAGGGTTTTCAGTTCGGTCGAATCTTTGCTCATGGGAATCTCTTGGAGGCTGGAAAGCCCGACTCATAAGAGAATTCCCAAGCCAAATCAAGCCGTGTGGGCTTAGAAGCCTGCCGCGATGCTATAATTCAGGTTCTGCAGTTCGATCGTGTCGCCCTTCATGGTTACGTTCAGGCTGCTGATATCCAGCTTCACACGCAGCCCATCCTTCTCGCCGACCAGCGTGAGTAGGGAACGGGTTTCTGGCGTTAGCGTAGCATTGCCCGCCTTTTTCACCAGCGATTGCGACAATGCGGCTAGGTCGAACGATACGCGGCGGCCTTCGGGGTCAGTTACGCTCAGCGTGGTCGCGTCAACGTTAACAGTAAGAATCGGCTGGCCATCAGTATCCTTGATGATCTTTTGCGTGGGCTTGCCTTGGCGGAGCCACACATGATCGCGTGCAACAAAGATGTCGTAACCCGCCACTTCGACCACACGACCATTCTCATCGTTGTTGTAGTTGAAGTTGAGATTGCCGTTCTCGGAACGGTTGCCGTTCAGCGGTGTGAGGCCCCATTGCTGCAAGATCATGCGCGGCATTTCCCAGCGATTCTGGTTCGATGGTGTTGCCGTCATTAACGGTTCCAGCGCTTCTGTTTTCTCCGCATTCACGAAATAGCTGACGATGTTGGAGATGCGCGATTGCAAGGGCACCGGCACGTTGCGCGGTTCGGTCGGAACAGGGGTGAGCTTGCCGTCGGCCAGCACGCCAGCCTCTTCGAGCAGCGCGCGCAATTCATGCAACTGGCTGCGCGTTGAAACCGCATTCGCGCCCCATGGGCCGAACGACGCGGCCACGAGCATACCACTCGCCAGCAGCGGCGTGACGAGCCACATGCGTTGCGGGCGCGTGAGGTGGCCGGCGATGAGCAATGAGAAATACAGCGCCCCCGCGATGAGCAGGTAACGTTCCTCGGTAATGCCATAGGCGCTCACACGGGTGTAGATGGCATACCACAACAGCAGCACCGGCAGGATGAGGGCAGGGTAGAACCCGCGCGACACGTGGCGCAGCACTTGTCTGCCTTCAGCTGCTAGTGGTGTAGCAATGTAATGCGTCACCACGCCGATGATGGCGAACATCGATATCATCCACGCGAGCTGGCCTTTGGGCAGACCGGTGATGAAGAGCACCTTGCCAGCATACGCATACAGTATGAGCAAGTAGGCGGCGATGATGGGCACGAGCAAATAGGTGACAATGAAATGCGCCCAGCGCGGATAACCGGCGTGCGCGACGGGGCGATACGCATCGCGAATGCTGCTGGTGAACCATGCCACGCCAAGCAACCCGCCACCCACGATCCACACATCGAAATACAAACGCGACTCGATATCGACGCCGAACAAATAATCGAGCGAGGCAAGGATCGCATCGATACCCAGGCAGAAGATAAGGACGGAGAAGCCCGTGAATAAAAGGCCCACGACCACGCCAAGCTGGTAATGGCAGGGCGGTGTGAGGTCGACATGGCGACGCTGCGCATACGGCGCGACCGCGAGATAGAGATAGCCCGCGAGATGGATCATTCCCGGGGGATAATAGGACCACGTGCCCGTGCAAATAATGGCGATGGATGCCACGAGGGCGAGCACGCACAGCAGATGCTCGCGCGAGCGGCGGAAATTGCCCGCACGCACCGCCAGCGTAATGCCGACCAGCCATGGCAACGCCGAAGTGAGGGCGAACACCAGATGGCCGATGCTTTCATCGCGAATAACTTCGTGGGTTAGCAGCAGCGACAGAGCGGTGAAGACACTGGCGACCAGCATGGGCCATGGGAATTCAAGCGGCGCGCTGGCCGAATCACGCAGACGTTGCACCAAACGCATCAGGATCTCCTAGGCAGGATTAGAATTCGCGCCAGCTCAGGCCGGCAACCACGTGGGTCACCTTATCCTTATTGCCGAAGGGCAGCAGGCACGAGCGGTATTTCACGACCTTGCTTTTGTCGTTCACGAACTGGCCTTCGTCGTAAAGCGGGGCCGGCGCAGCGATGACTTCGCCCACACGCTGCACAATCGTAGCGCCTTGGAAATGGCGCTGGGAGGTCGCCATGCTGCGGCCGGCTACGTTGCCGTAAAGCGCCTTCACTTTTTCGCCGACCTGGTAGAAATTGACCGAGGGCGGCTGGCCCGGGGCGGTGGGCTGCACCGTGAACAGCACGCACTGGCTCCACAGATCCTCGATGGCCGCCACGTTGAACCGCACGAATTCGGGCAGGGGCTCTTCCTTGCGCAGCAGGTTCCAGTAGCTGGTCAGGCGGTCATTCAAACGTGCTTCGACACCCATGAGGGATCCTTTTCTATTGCAACTTATGGGCGAGTATAGTAAACCTGTGGTTGTATGAAAGCCCTCCGGTTCACCATCGCCATCGCCGAACTCGTTGCGAGCCCCGCGATCCTCGTAATCTACGGGCTTATTGGGTTCTTTGCAACCATGCGACTTGGCACAAAGCCAGTACTGGATTTTTGCGCGAGCGTTCGATAGAACCCGTGGGCTTTATCCCACAGGAACATCACGCAAATGGCCACCGCCCAGTACCCGCAAGTCAACCCCAACCCGGATTTCGCCGCGCTCGAGGAAGGCATCCTCAAATTCTGGAAGGAAAATAACACCTTCCAGCGCAGCATCGACCAGCGCGCGGGCGGCAACGGCAACGACTATGTGTTCTACGACGGCCCGCCCTTCGCCAACGGCCTGCCGCATTACGGCCACCTGCTCACCGGCTACGTAAAAGACGCCATCGCGCGCTACCACACCATGGCCGGAAAACGCGTCGAGCGACGCTTCGGATGGGATTGCCACGGCCTGCCCGCCGAGATGGGCTCCGAGAAAGAACTCAACATCACCGGCCGCGCCGCGATCATCGATTACGGCATCGGCAAGTTCAACGAATACTGCCGCACCAACGTCATGCGCTATGTGGCCGATTGGGAATACTACGTGGGCCGCCAGGGCCGCTGGGTGGATTTCAAGAATGACTACAAAACCATGGACACGCCGTTCATGGAGTCCGTCATCTGGGCCTTCAGCGAGCTGTATAAAAAAGACTACGTCTTCGAAGCCTTCCGCGTGATGCCCTACAGCTGGGCCGCCGAAACGCCGCTCTCCAACTTCGAAACCCGCATGGACAACGCGACCCGCGAGCGCGAAGACAAAGCGGCGTATGTGAAGTTTAAGTTGAAGGAGAAGCCGCAGGGTCTTCCAGACGCAAAAGACTACTACATTATTGCTTGGACCACTACTCCATGGACTTTGCCAAGCAATCTGGCCTTAGCTGTAGGGCCTGAGATGGATTACGGTTATTTGTTTAAGAACGGCGCTTGTCACATCTTAGCTGAAAATAAAGCAAAAGATTTTTGGGAATTGAGTGACGATTCAAAACCAGCAAGCAGTTCAGATTGGGACATTTGGATTCACAATAATGTTGGTACCGGTCTTAAAGGAAAAGATTTGGTTGGCCTGACTTACGAACCACTCTTCCCCTATTTCGCTGATACGAAGAACGCCTTCCGCGTGATTGATGGTGGCGATGCGGTGACGGAGGGTGAGGGCACTGGCGTCATCCACATGGCGCCGGGCTTCGGTGAAATCGACCAGAAAGTCTGCGCCGAGAATGGCATCGAAGTGATGGTGCCTGTCGATGGGCAGGGCAAATTCACCGATGAGATCTTCGATCTGCCGGATTTGAAACTCAAAGGCCTCATTGTGGTTCCCGACACGCGCTTGAACGCGGGCGATGTACATGTGAGCGATGAAGACCGCGCGCAGCATATCGACGTGAAGGACGTGATGAAATACGGCCTCGCCAACATGCGCATCGTGCGCTGGCTGAAAGCGCACAACAAGCTGGTGAAGGACGAGCCCTACAAACACAACTACCCGCATTGCTGGCGCACAGACACGCCCATCATCTACCGCGCGATGAGCAGCTGGTATGTGGCCGTAACGAAATTCCGCGACCGCGCGGTGGAGCTGAACAAAGAAATTAACTGGATTCCTTCGCACGTGCGCGACGGCCAGATGGGCCACATGCTGGCCACCGCGCCGGACTGGTCGATTTCGCGCAACCGCTTCTGGGGCACGCCCATTCCTATCTGGCGCGCACCCAGCGGCAAGATGATGGTGCCCGGTTCCATCGCCGAAATAGAAGCGTGGAGCGGCAAGAAAGTGCATGACCTGCACCGCCCCTATATCGACGAAATTACGTTCGAGAAAGACGGCGAGACCTACACGCGCGTCGAGGACGTGTTCGATTGTTGGTTCGAATCGGGCAGCATGCCGTATGCGCAACTGCATTATCCGTTCGAGAACAAACAACTGTTCGAAGACAACTTCCCCGCCGATTTCATCACCGAATATGTCGGCCAAACGCGCGGCTGGTTCAACACGCTCATTATGCTGAGCACGGCGCTGTTCGACAAACCGCCTTTCAAGAACTGCATCTGCCACGGCGTGGTGCTGGATGAAGAAACGGGCCTGAAATATTCCAAGCGCCTAAAGAACTACAAAGACCCCAAAGAGGTGATGGACGGCTACGGCGCCGACGCGCTGCGCTGGATGATGCTGGCATCGCCCGTGATGCGCGGTGCCGATATCGGCGTCGACCCCGAAGGCAAATTCATCCGCGATGTGGTGCGCCTCAACATCAAGCCGCTATGGAGCGCGTACAACTTCTTCACGCTGTATGCGAATGCCGATGGCGTGACCGCCAAGGAGATCACGAAGTCGGAAAACCTGCTCGACCGCTACATCCTCGCCAAGGCGAAAGCCGCGGTAACGACCGTGCGCACCAGCATGGATGCCTACGACACCACCGGCGCGACGGATGCCATCACCGGCTTCTTCGATGTGCTCAATAACTGGTACATCCGCCGCTCGCGCGATCGCTTCTGGGCTGAGGATTTGAGTGCGGATAAGCAAGCAGCGTATGACACGCTGTTCACTGTCATTACGCTGCTCTGTCGCGCGGCTGCGCCGCTGCTGCCGTATGTGAGCGAGATGGTGTTCAAGGGTTTGGGCGGGGGCGAAAGCGTGCACCTTACCGATTTCCCGAACGTGGATGCAATTGCCGATGAGAAAGAACTCATCACCGACATGGATTGGGTGCAGGAAGTTTGCAATGCTGGCTTGGCCATCCGAAACCGACTCAACATCCGCACGCGCCAGCCGCTGCAATCAATGATGGTTGTCGGCAAGCAGCGCTTGGATGGGGAATTACTTTCTATTGTTTGCGATGAGATGAACGTGAAAGCTTTCTCACTTTCCAACCAAGCCGCGCTCGCACAATATGCTACTCCTAAGCTTTCGGTAAATTCAGCAATGCTTGGGAAACGACTCCCCGCGAAGATGAAGCAAATCATTCCTGCTTCAAAAAAGAGTGAGTGGAAAAACACAGAAGCTGGTTTAGAGATTTGCGGCGAAGTTCTGTTGCCAGAGGAATATACGTTGCAGCTGGAGTTGAATCCGGAATTTAAAGACCGTGCACAAGCGCTACCCAGTAACGACGCCATCGTCGTGCTCGACCTGAATATCACCCCCGAGCTTGAAGCCGAAGGCCGTGCGCGCGATCTGGTGCGCATGATCCAGCAGGCGCGCAAGGATGCGGGGCTGAACGTGGCTGACCGCATTGCGCTTTCTATCGATTTGCCGGCGGACTTTAAACAAGCGGTCGCCGCGCATGGCGACTACATTCGTGAGCAAACGCTGGCTGTATCGCTGGGCGAGAACAGCGCCTCGGCGGACCAGCAAATTACGCAAGAGCTCGATGGCGCGACGTTCGTCATCGGCATCAGCAAGGCGGCGTAATGTTGAACTCGGACCCGCATGTTGGTGTGATCGGCGCAGGGGCGTGGGGCACCGCGCTTGCCATGCTGGCCAACCGCGCCGGTTCGCGTGCCACGTTATGGACGCGCAACGAGCAGGTCGCCGGTTCCATCACGCAGCGCCGCGAGAATGCGCAGTATCTGCCGGAAGTCTTCATCGACCCCGCCATTGCCGTGACGGCAGACCTTGAGGCCATGAGCCGTTGCGATGCGCTGGTCGTGACCATTCCCGCGCAATCGCTGCGCACGGTGGCCATTTCGCTCAGCGACATCGTGCCGGCGAACATCCCCGTCGTCATCGCCACCAAAGGCATCGAGCGCGGTTCGCTGATGCTGATGGGCGAGGTGATGCAATCCATCATGCCGCACAACCCGGTCGCCATTTTAAGCGGCCCGAACTTCGCGCGCGAAGCCGCCGAAGGACTGCCGACCGCCACGGCGCTATCGACACACCATCCGCATGTCGCCGAAAAAGTGTCGTTCGCGTTGGGTGGAAAATATTTCCGTCTCTACACGAACGACGATCCCATCGGCACGCAAGTGGGTGGCGCGCTCAAGAACGTGCTCGCCATCGCGGCCGGTATCGTCGAAGGCCGTGGCTTCGGCGAGAACGCGCGCGCCGCCATCATCACCCGTGGCTTGGCCGAAATGGCACGCTTCGCCCGCGCTAAAGGCGGGCAGGAAGAAACGCTGATGGGCTTAAGCGGCATCGGCGATATTTTGCTTTCCTGCACAAGTACCAAATCGCGCAATTATGCACTCGGCGTCACGCTGGGTCGCCAATATGCGCAAGCCTCGCCAGAACTGGTAAGCATCCGCGCTGGCGGTGCGCTGACCGAGGGTGTGGCGACGGCCGAATCCATCTCGCAACTGGCGCGTAAACTGGGGGTCACCATGCCCATCATGTTCGCCGTCGATGACATCCTGGCGGGCCGTTTGGCCATTAATGCCGCCATCGAGCGCCTACTGGATCGCCCCTTAAGCGCTGAAAATCAGTAGCTTAACTTTATCCCAAGTTCTTGAATTGTCATCGAACTGTCATCCTAGTGACAGCACGAAATGTTATATTCAGGGTAAGGAAAAAGGATTTTAACGCCCAATGGCACTCATTAATACAGGTTCCGATTACACGCGCACTGGTGAGAACTTCCTCACCCGTTGGGCCAATAAGGCGAGCTTTATTCCGCTTATTGGCGCACCGATCACGCTGGCACTTGGAACATTAGGTACACTCGTTGACACGGCGAGCTGGTTGCTGCGCGGCAAATTCCTGAGCGCTGCGACCGCACTTGCCGCTGGCGCCGCAAGCACCGCAGTGAACGCGGGTAGCGCGCTTCCGGGTGGCGAATTAATTCGTTGGGGCCTCACGGTTGGTTCCGGTGTAACGACTGGCAGCTCGCTGGGCACGCATGCACGCGCCGCGACCGAAGGTGCCATTGGTATGGTGACGGGTGCGCTGGGCGTGAAACCCACGGTTCTTCGCAGCTACACGGCGGGCGTTGGCAGCATTGGTGGTGGCAATACGGGTCCGGGTTATTATGCAACGCGCGCGGCGACCGAGCGCGGGCAGGACCCCAACGCCATGTGGAATAATTATCGCAACGGTTCGGGTGCCGATCACGTGGCTGCTTTGGAAGCAAGCCGCGCAGCTGGCCCCGCGCAACGTGGCGTGTAACGTAGAACTATAAAAAGATTTGGATGCGTGTTATGGCAAGTGCAGTGAAAAAAATGACCGAATGGGAAGAAAAATACTACGACGTGACCGAGCTCTACGCGCTCGCTGACGATCTGTTGGCCACGGTCGAGCAAGCCGAGAACCCCGAAGCGCAACTAGCGCTCATCGCGTCACTGGTCGAGACCATTGGTGAATCGGCCGATGTGCTGGGCGAAGAATACATCAGCCTGTGCGATGGCAAGAAAGAACACAAAAGCAAAACGCGCATCGAAGGCGCCTTGCGTAAGGTCTACGGCGCCATTAGCGATTTTGGCACCCGTGCACGCGATGCGCGCAATGCGGCCCACCTGGTCGTCAAAAAAATTAAACGCCAGCTGGAACAAGTCATCGTGAACTTCATGGAGTTCCTGGTGCTGTCGCTGGACCGCATCATGCAGAAGCAGGATGTAGAAGAGATCAAGCAACGCCACGCGCATCTGTCGCTGATGTTGCATGGCAAAAGCATCCAAGGCGCTTAAGCGCCAACACCGAAATGAAAAGGGCGCCCACGTGGCGCCCTTTTTTTGTGGGTTTCGCTGAAAATCATTTGTCTGCGTTGTCGCGTCCGTGCTCGGATGCTCATGTAGCGCCGCTACATTCCGCTCCTGCGCGCGGGCGCTCCTAGCATCCAAACGATTTTGAGCGAAACGGGGCTCTCCGGTAAAAAAGCGCACGCAAACAAAAGGGGCACCCGAAGGTGCCCCAAAGTTAGCAGGATAATTTCGACTAGGCCGAATAGTACATTTTGAACTCGACCGGGTGGGGGGCCATTTCCCACTGCGCGATCTCTTCCATCTTCAGTGCGATGAGCGCGTCGATCTGGTCGTCGCTGAACACATCGCCTTTTTTGAGGAACGCACGGTCCTTGTCGAGCGCTGCACATGCTTCACGCAGCGAACCGGCTACGGTCGGAATGTCTTTCAGCTCTTCCGGCGGTAGGTCGTAGAGGTTCTTGTCCATCGCGTCGCCGGGGTGGATCTTGTTCTCGATACCGTCAAGACCCGCCATCAGCAGTGCGGCGAAGGCAAGATACGGGTTGGCGGTGCAATCCGGGAAACGCGTTTCGATGCGCTTGGCTTTGGGCGAAGCGACATACGGAATGCGGATGGATGCCGAACGGTTGCGCGACGAGTAAGCCAGCAGTACCGGTGCTTCGTAGCCCGGGACGAGGCGCTTGTAGCTGTTGGTGCTGGCGTTGGTGATGGCGTTGAGTGCCTTCGCGTGCTTGATGATACCGCCGATGTAATAGAGGCAGGTCTCGCTGAGGTCGGCGTAACCATTGCCCGCGAACAGCGGCTTGCCGCCTTTCCAGATCGACTGGTGCACATGCATACCCGAGCCGTTATCACCCGGGACGGGCTTAGGCATGAAGGTAACCGTTTTGCCGTAGCTGTGCGCTACGTTGTGGATGACGTACTTGTACTTCTGCACGTTGTCGGCGGTGTAGGTGAGGGTGCTGAAATCAAAGCCCAGCTCGTGCTGGCTCGGTGCCACTTCGTGGTGGTGCAGCACGGGGGTGATGCCCACTTGCGCCAGCGTGGTCAGCATTTCGCCGCGGATATCGACGGCCGAATCGACCGGCGCGACGGGGAAGTAGCCGCCTTTAACACCCGGGCGGTGGCCCATGTTGCCATGCGGATAGTCTTTGCCCGAGTTGTTCGGGTTCTCTTCGCTTTCGATATGCACGTAGCTCTCGAACATGTCTTGACCGAAGCGGATGCTGTCAAACATGAAGAACTCTAATTCGGGGCCGAAATAGGCGGTGTCGCCCACGCCGGTGTATTTAAGGTAAGCCTCGGCCTTTTTGGCGGTGCTGCGCGGATCGCGACCATAGCTCTGGCCGCTGCTCGGCTCGATGATGTCGCAGAAGATGACCAGTGTCGGTTGTGCCGTGAAGGGGTCAAGGAACGCGGTGCTCGTATCCGGCATCAGGATCATGTCGGATTCGTTGATGGCCTTCCAGCCAGCGATGGATGAGCCATCGAACATGATGCCGTCCTCGAAGCTTGCCGAATCCACCTTGTTGGCGATGTAGGTGGTGTGCTGCCACTTGCCACGCGGGTCGGTGAAGCGGAAATCGACGAATTGCACGTCGTGCTTTTTGATCATCTCGAGAACGTTGGCTGCAGACATGGGGTAGGTTCCTTACAGGTTACAAAAATTAAATAGCGTCGGCGCCGCGCTCGCCCGTGCGGATGCGGATCACATCCTCCACCGGCAGCACGAAAATTTTTCCGTCGCCGATGCGACCGGTCTGCGCGGCGGCAACGATGGCCTCCACGGTAGCTTCCACTTTGTCGTCGGCGACGATCACTTCGATCTTCACCTTCGGCAGGAAGTCCACGACATACTCGGCGCCGCGATAGAGTTCAGTGTGTCCCTTCTGGCGGCCAAAGCCGCGTGCTTCGACCACGGTAATACCAGTCAGGCCGATTTCCTGAAGGGCCTCTTTCACGTCGTCGAGTTTGAAGGGTTTGATAATGGCTTCGATCTTTTTCATGGGCCACGGGGTTTGCAAGCGCGGTGCCAACCGCGGCTTTTGTGCAACGATTGTTATTACTCAGTCCTTTAGCCGCAGAAATGCTAGTGATAGTGAAACATGCGCCGCCTCATTTTTAAGCAGCGCTGCCGCAAATAGATGCACGCTTGCTTTAAAACTACGCATCTCAACATCCACATTCGCGGCGCGAACGCATAACGCGGCATTGTGGGTTGAAAGGCGCGGTTAAAACAAGTATCTCAATTGGTAACAAACTTCTCCGCTGCACAGGACCAATGGCCGTACAACCCCCCATTAAAGTGAAACCGCTTTCTCAATCCGGTGCAAAGCTGCGCATTGATAAGATCCAGGTCATGGTCGTGGTTGCCGGTGACCGCGCCGCCAACCTTATTAAAGCGATCTTCGAGCAGCTTGGCTTCCCCAACCTGCTCATCGCCCATGATGCCGACGAAGCCGTGGAAATGATGCGCGAAGTGATCGTCGACCTTGTCGTCAGCGACGCCGAGATCAAAGCATCGCAACTATTCAACGATGGCGATGACAAAGAAGAAGCCAAGATCGACCGCCCGAACATCTCGGGCATCAACCTCATTCGTCATCTTCGCCACGCCAACGATTCACCGAATCCGTTCGTGCCCGTCATCATGATGGTGAACCAGGCGACTACGGCCAGCATCATCGCCGCGCGCGATGCCGGTACTAACGAGATCCTGCTTAAGCCCATTAACGCCGCCGATTTCTGCCAGCGTCTCGTCAGCATCATCGATGCGCCTCGCCTGTTCGTGACGGCGGAGACGTATAAGGGCCCCGACCGCCGCCGTAAATCGGTGGGCCTGCCCGAAGGTATCACTACTGAACGCCGCACCCGTGAGGTTCGTCTATTCCGTTACGACGAACGCTGGCGCAGCTAAACGACGACTAATTGGTTATTTACTCGAAACAGTTTTATTTAGAACTTTCTTAGGACGCCCACCATGTTAGCCAAGCTCATCACCCAGGAAATGATCGAAGAGTGCCAAAAACTCATCGATACATCGAAGGATAGTTTCTTCGATGACCTCGATTCGATCGTCTTGAAACTGAAGCAGATCGCCAAGGACCCGAAAATGTCCAAGGAAACGATCAAGGCACTCAGCCATGCAGCGGCTGACATCCAGTCATCGGCAGGCCTGTTCGGCTACGACCTGATCGCGGCGCTGGCTGGTCAGCTCATCAACCTGCTCGACAGCAAGCAGTTCGATGCCGAGAAGAAGCAGCGTCTCGTGACCAAATACGTCGACGCCCTGGTGATGGCCGTAAGCAAGCGCATCAACGACAATGGCGGCGCCGTGGGCGAGCTGATCCTGAAAGACTTGGCAGCCTTCGCTAAATCCATGAAATAAGGCCGAAAAGACGGCACTTGATTTTTATTCGCCAATCGCGTTAATTGCGCCCTCTTCAAGGCCATGTGGCGGGTATAGCTCAACTGGTTAGAGCGCCGGTTTGTGGTACCGGAGGCTGCGGGTTCAAGTCCCGTTACTCGCCCCAGGCCTTGAAGATTCCCCCAATAGTTAAAAACCTTCATAGAACTGTCATGCACTGCAGCATGCGGGCCGGATAGACTTGGGCCATGCAGATCACGATGTTACAGCAAATTCACGACCTTCGGCGCGCCGTCGATACCGCTAAGTGTGACCCGGAAACGGGACATTACGCGATCGAGCTCGACATGCTGGCCCATAGCGACCTGCTGCGCACCGCGCGCGAAACGGGCATGCTCGATAGCTTCCTGAAGGATCGCTACACGCTGGGCACATTGCTGCTCGATGATTTCCAATACCTCTACCTCAAAGAACATCTTCAATGGTCCGAAGAAGCGCTCGATCGTTACGCCGCGATCCCCGGCCATGCCCAAGAGCCGATCTTCAAATATTTCAGCCATGGCACGGCCGCCAGTGCCGGTGCAGCAGGTGGTCACGAGAAACTCGCGCGATTGATGCAAGACACGCACATGTTCGCGTTGGCCGCCGAGCCGGGCTCTAAGCAAAATCATCTCTACACCACGCTGGCCTATCGCCGCACCGCGCTCGAAGCAATGGAGCTGCTGCGACCGGACATTGTGGCGGACGTGAAAGCCGTGGTGCAGGAACGCGGTATCGACCTGGACACCATTGGTGAGATTCCGATGACGCCCAAGCAGATCGATGAATTCTGCAAAAGCTTCCAGGATGTCATCGTGATGCTCGACAAAGGCGAAAAGCCAGGTTCACTGGCGGCGCAGAAAATGGCGGCCATCAGCAAACATAGCATCATTCGCCGTCGCCCGCCGCAGACCACGCACACGCATGGGGTGCTGACGGCACCGCGCAGCCCGCTGGTCGAACGTGGCGACGATGGTCATACCAAGCTGTCGCACCAGCCGTCGGAAGAATCGATCAACAACTTCTTGCTGCCGCTGGAAGTATTGGAACCCATTCGCGACACGTTGAAGCGTTTGGATAACGCGCAGGCCAAGAGCGACGGCCTGCACGAAAAAATGCGCCGGAGTCCTGAGGTCGCGGCATGGGTCGGTTATACCGACCGCGGACTCATGGTCGCCCGCGGCCTGCAATTACAGCAATTGCTGAAAATGCATCCGCATCTGAGCGAATCCATTTCATGCATGACGGTCTATGCGTCGCCTGGCGACCGCAAACCGATCATCAAACAGCAGCCGCTGGGCTATGCGCATCGCGAGCCCATGCTGACCAAGTCGGAGCTGCAGAGCGTGGTGCAGCACACGGCCGAATACTGGCTGGCGGTGCCGCAGAGCCTGCTGGCAACGCTGCATAACGAAGCCGAAGACATGCGCACCCAGACCCAAGACGCGAAGGAAATGTTCGTGCGTGCACTGAACGAACCCGATGCCACGAAAAGCGCCACGATGCGTGAAGAAGCCGATGGCTACTTGCAGCTGGTGCTGAACGAATACAAAGAACGCGGTGTGCTAGGCGAGAACTTCACGACGAAGGCCCTTCGTACCGCAACAGGGCTACCAAGCCAGGGCCGCGCTTAAGCTTTTCGGCGCTTCCACAGCAGGGCGATGACCGGCAGGTTCAGCACCGCG
>JBEIOT010000216.1:0-2811 GCA_040377415.1 Azospirillum sp.
GCGCATGGGGTGCCGGAACTGATAGCGAATTTGCGCGGCGAGATGGCGCTGGCGGATGCCGTGGCGCAAGCCCAGCAGAACACCCGCAACTATGCCAAACGGCAGATGACGTGGTTGCGCCAGCAAGCTGGCGATGCGCAAGCCCTTGATGCATCGAAGAATAATACCGATATCTTCATGAAAGCTTCACACTAAACCAGCGGGCTGACCGGCACACTGGCGGCATGTTCCGTGACTCAAAATATGACCACCCGGCCGATCCGTACCTGATGGAAGCGCTCAAGCGCAGCACCGTCATGATGCGGGATGGCTATTATGATCTGGCCAAGATCATGGAGGGCCAGCGTGCGATCCATGGCGACATGCCCGAGGGTACGCCATTGACGATCGATGGTGTGGAGCTGGATTATATGTCGCCCGATATTGCCCTGCGTACGGGTAATTTTATAGATGAAGTTGGTGATTCTTTGCAGGAGCACCTGGCGCGTGCAAACACCCTTGAAGCCCAACGCGAAATATTATTGCTCGGCATTCGCGATATGCTGGTGAGCGCAACGTTCGATGATATCCACCCTAAGCAGGCGACTGCGGTTATCTCGAGCATTCAGGAATTATTCAATGTGTATAGCGAGACAGATCAACCGATGTCGCGCGAGCTACTCAATGTGCGCAATGACATTCACTATTATTCCCGCATCGGGTTCGATGGGCTTGATGCGGTCGACGGGTTGATGCGCCAGCTGCAGGACGAGCAGGGTATCGACCCATCGCGACAAATGGCGACACCCGGCGCACTGGCCTGGCGCTTACGCATGCAGACCAACCCTGCCCGCACGGACCAACGCAGTTTCCACGACACGCGGGATTTGTGCGAGGATGCGTGCCCGATCTTCACCGCCATGCTGGAGCCTTATGAAGATGTGCTGCCGACCGATGTGGGTGTGGACATGCTGGGGTTAGTGCTGCGCACCGCGGAGCAGGTGGGCGACCAGGAGATCCGCACGCATGCCCCCGGTAAGCTTCGCGCAGCGAACGATGACGCGCCGGCGAACACGCAGGCACTACTGATGCACCCGCTGGTAAAAATGCGCACGCGCGCCATCCTGAATACGGTGTTCCAGAAATATCCCGAAGCGGCGCTGACGCCCCAGGGGATCATGGATGCATCGTTAGAGATCGAGGAATTGTTGGCGAAAGAGGCCAGCCGCAACGAGCAGCGGGGGCGATAGCAATGAGCTTCCAGACCTTTGAGGATGGCCTGCCGCCGTCGCCCCAGTTCGCGCAGCGCGTTGAAGAGGCTTATGCTGCACAACGCGACCGGTTGCGCGAGAATATCGATTATACGCAGCAGATCGAGGAGGCGGCCGAGCATAGCGAACTGCTGGAGCTGTTCGATGCCGATGGCGAACCGATTGAGGTTCCCTACACGCTCGATTATCTCAAGGAATCATTGGTCGAACTGGAAGAAACATGGGCGCACTGCGCCCGCGACCTGAAAGATGCCACCACCGCGCAAGAGCAGGCGGGGGCCTGCATGGCGTGGATGAAACACATCTTTGCTGACGATAGTTACCGTGGTTGCTACCGGCTGCGGACGGATTTTATTGCGCAGGCGATGAGCGACCTTCAGCAGCGCTATGATGGGGACACGCGCGCGCTGACCGAACAGGACGCACTGCCGAAGACCGAAAATACCCACGACCAGCAGCGCTATTTTGAAGAAATAAGCAAAGACTTGTGCACCGCTGGCGATTTTTATGGCGAGACGCTTGACCATATTCGCGACCTTACTTTCGGTAATGAATATATCCATGGTCATGAAATGGATGCGCAGATGACACCGCAGGCGGTGATCTTGCAACGGCATGCGCACAGCATCGCCGACGCTGAGAACGATGCTGACAAGCCGGTGCCAGCGCTCGATAGGGGTGTTTTGCGGCGCCGCACGGTCGATTACTATGCTAAAGAATTGCTGCGGCCTTATGCCGATATCTTGCCCAACGGCGGTGCGGGGCCCGAGCTAAGCTGGTTCGTTTATCATGCGCTGGATGTGGCGCTGTATGATCGGGAAAGCCAAGTGAACCAGCAGGCGACGAAATTGAATATAAAGGTGCCGCAAAAGGATGGAAGCTTCGCTTCGCACGTGGTCCAGCATGGGGGGTGGCGGCGTGCCTGCCATTTGCCGGATGTAGCCAATGACGACGACGAAGCAGTGGCTAATGGCGAAGGAACGGAGCTTGCTGAATTAGCGGCGGGCATGGGCAACCCCGCTGTGTTGCATCGCGCGCGTGAGATCCTTGATGAACTGTTTCAGGATTACCCGGATATTGCGACAGATGCTGGCGAGATGTTGCAGGCACGGTATGTATTGATCAGCGAATACTATGACACGACCGCGCTACATCGACAGCATTCGTCCGGGCGTTATTAGGAAATCTAAACCAAATTGGCACTTGATTTTCGAGTTTAGTTTAACTAAACAATCGCCCCTATGGACACAAAAGAACGCATCATTGCCAAGTTCGGTGGCACCAATGAGGTCGCCGATATCTGTAACGTAACCCCGGGCGCGGTGTCGCAGTGGGAGCTCATTCCCGCGCGTCACCAATCGACGCTGCTGGCCGAAGCGCGCCGCCGCAATATCTCGCTGCGCGCGGAAGAATTCCATCCGGAAGTGAAGGAAGATCGCCGCAAAGCACCACGCTATGATGGTGCGGCAAGCAGCAAGCGCGGGCCGGTCTCTACCGGCGAAGGGCGCGAACTCACCGGTGCGGAAATGGTCATCCAGTCGATGCTCGATAACGGCACGGA
>JBEIOT010000225.1:0-2626 GCA_040377415.1 Azospirillum sp.
AGTTTCGCGCGGTCTTCCGGCGATTGTAAGCGCTCCGAATTCGCGGGCGCGGCGCTGGCCGTCTGCAACCACGGCTGGATGCTCTCATACTGCGCATAGAAATGGTTCATGTCCGGTACAAGGTCCTTCACCACGCTCATGTGCGGCAGCGGGTTGATGGTCACATCGCCCTTCACATCGTGGATGGATTTGGTGCAGGCCAGTGTGTTGGTGCCGTCGATGTTCATCGCGCACGAACCACAAATGCCTTCACGGCACGAGCGGCGGAAGGTGAGGGTGGGGTCCATCTCATCCTTCATCTTGATGAGGGCATCCAGCACCATCGGCGCGCATTTATCCATGTCGATCTCATAGGTATCGATGCGCGGATTCTTCGGCTGGCCTTGCTCGTCCTTATCTTCCGGATCCCAACGGTACACCTTGAATTTCTTGATGTTCGTCGCGCCCTCGGCGGCCTTGTGGACCGTACCGTCTTTGTTGATCTTCGAGTTTTTGGGCAGTGAGAATTCAACCATGGTCGGCTCCTACTTCTTGGCCATGATGTTGGGGACGAGCGGCTGACCGGCCGCTTTCTTCGCGTTGATCTCGGCCACGGTATTGTTCATGGCCACGGTGCGCGAAGGATTGTTCGGGTGGGTCGTTGTCGAATAGACCGCGCGCGGTGCGTTCAACGACATGGCACGCCAGAAGCCCGGCGCGTCTTCGATCTTATAACCAGCGCGCGCGAGGATATACATGCCCACGTAATCAGCCTCGTTCTCAAAGTCGGGGCTGTAACGCAGCAGCGCTTGCTGCGCGCCCATCTTGCCGAGGTTGCCGCCGGTGTTCACGCCTTGGCTTTGTGCCGCCACATCCAGTAGCGAACCGAGGATGCCGCCAATGGCCACGTTCTTCTGCTGGCTGGCCACATGCGCCATGATGCTGTGCGCGAATTCATGCGCGATGACGAAGGCCAACTGGTTGTCGTTCGTCGCGTAATCGATCATCGCAGGGTAAACCACCACGCGCTGGCCATCCGCATGCGCGTTCAGGCCTTTCTCGGCGGGGTCCAGCACCACTTCGAACTGGCACTTCTTGCCGCGCATATCCGCACACATCGATTCCGATGCGGCTTCGATGCGGGTGGCGATGGGCGTCAGGCGCGCGGTCAGCGCTTGGATCTCGGCGGGCGTGTAATCTTTCTGGTCGTTGAAGCCGCCTTGTTGCGCCGCCTTTACTGCGGCGGCCTGCGCTTCCTGCTCGGCGCGGAATTCCGCGTCGGTGTAAGTCGGGCGTTGCGTGGTCGGCGCATCGCACGCGGCGATGGCAAGCAGGGGCAATACATAAATCAGGCGCATCTAGTAGACTCGCTTCTTGGGTGGAACAGCGTTCACTTCATCGGAAAGGGTCGTCAGCACCACGGGGCGGTAATCGAATCTGTGTTCACCCTTGTCGTTGAGCCAGCACAGCGTGTGCTTCATCCAGTTCACATCGTCGCGATCCTTGAAATCCTCACGGGCTTGCGCGCCGCGCGATTCCTTGCGGTTCTCGGCACCCACGATGGTGACGAGCGCCTGGCCGCGCAGGTTATCAAGCTCCAGCGCCTCAACAAGGTCGCTGTTGAAAATAAGGCCACGGTCCTTCACCGACAGGTCGTTGAAGGTCTGGTGCACCTCTTTCATTTTCGTGCAGCCTTCTTTCAGCGACTCGCTGGTGCGATAGACCGCCGCATGGTTCTGCATCGTGCGTTGCATCGCGCGGCGGATCTGCGCCGTGCTCTGGCCACCGCTCGCATGGCGAATGCTATCAAAGCGCGCGATGGCTTTCTCGGTCACGTTATCGGGCGTCATGCCCACGCGCACACCCGGCTTCACCGTTTCACGCGCGCGATGCGAAGCCGCGCGTCCGAAGACCACGAGATCGAGCAACGAGTTGCTGCCCAAGCGGTTGGCGCCATGCACGCTCACGCATGCGGCTTCACCGATGGCCATCAGGCCGGGCACGTTCTTCATGCCGCCCTTGCCATCGCTGGTCAGCACTTCGCCATGATAGTTCGTGGGAATGCCACCCATGTTGTAATGCACCGTCGGCAGCACGGGGATGGGTTGCTTCGTCACATCCACACCCGCGAAAATTTTCGCGGTTTCCGAAATACCCGGCAGGCGCTCATGCAGCAGCTCCGGCGAAATATGATCCAGATGCAGGAAGATGTGATCCGCCTCGGCACCCACGCCGCGGCCTTCACGGATTTCCATCGTCATCGCGCGGCTAACAACATCGCGCGACGCAAGGTCCTTCGCACTCGGCGCATAACGCTCCATGAAGCGCTCGCCTTTGCTGTTCACCAGGTATCCGCCTTCACCACGCGCACCTTCGGTAATGAGGCAGCCTGCACCGTAAATACCCGTCGGGTGGAACTGCACGAACTCCATGTCCTGCATCGGAATGCCGGCGCGAATGGCCATACCGCCACCGTCGCCGGTGCAGGTATGCGCGCTGGTCGCGCTGAAATACGCACGGCCATAGCCGCCGGTAGCAAGCACGCTTTGCTGGCCCCAGAAGCGGTGCAGCGAACCATCATCCAGGTTCCACGCCAGCACGCCACGGCATTCGCCGTCATCGGTCATCAGCAGGTCGAGCGCAAAAT
>JBEIOT010000106.1:0-6876 GCA_040377415.1 Azospirillum sp.
AAAGTAAAGGCGAACGCGTAGCGAAGGTCATTGCCGCCGCGGGCATCTGCTCGCGCCGCGATGCCGAGCGCCTCATCGAGCAAAAGCGCGTGCGCGTGAATGGCAACACCCTCACCACGCCCGCCACCATCGTCACGCCCGATGATGTGATCGAAGTCGATGGCGAGAAGATCAAGACCAAGACCCAAGCACCGCGCCTGTTCCGCTACCACAAACCGGCGGGCCTCATGACCACGCACAAAGACCCCGAAGGCCGCCCCACCGTGTTCGAGCGCCTGCCGCCGCATTTGCCGCGCCTCATTTCCGTGGGCCGGCTCGATTATGATTCCGAAGGCCTGCTGCTGCTCACCACTTCGGGCGAACTCAGCCGCGAACTGGAACTGCCGAAGAACGCCCAAGCCCGCAGCTATCGTGTGCGCGTCAACGGCCAGGTCAGCGACAAACACATCCACCTGCTCTCGCGCGGCGTCGTCATCGATGACGAAAAATTCCGCCCCGTCGAGGTCGTGCCCGATACCGAAAAAGTCGTGGGTCGCAACCGCTGGCTCACCGTCACCCTGCACGAAGGTCGCAACCGCGAGATCCGCCGCCTGTTTGAGTTCTTCGGCTATCCCGTCAGTCGCCTCATCCGCGTCGGCTATGCCGGGTTAGAACTCGGCAAACTGCACCCCGGCGAAGTCGAAGAAGTTTCTGCCCACGATGTCGAAGCCCTCATCGACCGCCTCGAGCGCAGCGAAGAAAAACGCCCTACACATAAACCGCGCGAACTCAAGCGCAAAACCGGAGACCGAAAATGAAACACACCGTTAAAGTCAGCGACCAGGAATACACCGTCAACACCACGCAAAAATCGCCGACCACCTGGACCGCGGGTGGTGATTACATGGGCAACTCGCTCTATGTGCAGGACCGCAGCGAAGCCACCGCCATCAAGCGCTGGGCCGAGACCGCGCGCACCAAAGGTAACTAATGCGCATCATCGCCGGGCGCATGAAGGGCCGCAAACTGCTGACGCCCACTGACAATCGGATACGTCCGACATCCGACCGCCTGCGCGAATCCATTTTTAACCTGCTCATGCATGGCAGCTACGGCGGCGAACACATCATCGACAAACGCGTGATGGATTTGTGCTGTGGCACCGGCGCGCTGGGTTTTGAAGCCATCTCGCGCGGCGCGGCCGAGTGCACCTTCGTCGATCTGGACAAAACCTCCCTCGCCCTCGCCAAAGACAACGCCCTGCATTGCGGTGTCATCCCCAGCGCGCAATTTCTGTTGGCCGATGTGGCGCGCCTGCCCGCCGCCCGCAATCCAGTGTCGCTGGTGCTGATGGACGCGCCCTACGACCGCCCACTCACCCTACCTGCCTACACCGCCCTGCGTAACGGCAACTGGTTCGAGTCCGGCGCATTATTCGTCGTCGAACAATCCAAGACCTCCGGCACCGAAGAATTGCCGGGCGCTGAGATCATCGACGAACGCAACTACGGCAAAGCCCAGATCGTGATCTATCGCGCCAACTAACCACGGAGGAAATGATGCTAAGAAAAATCAGCCTGCTCATCCTTCCCGCACTTTTTGCATTCTCGGTGCACGCCGCCGAAATTACAGGCCCACAAACCGCGGCAAATAATGACGCTCTCATCAAGCAATACATGGATACAAAGAACCCCGAGTATCTGCGGGCCATGCTCAAAACCTACGCTGCCGCCGATGAAGACATGCTTCGCGATGCACGACGCTACGCATTCCTTGTACCGCTCACGCGCAACCCTGAAGACCCGAAGAATCCGCGGCCATCGGCTGGGCGCACCTCGGCAATGGCTTTGTGCAGCAAATACGGCTGCACCCCCACCCCAGAATCCAGCAAGCAATTCATGCAGGTACTGACCGCTTCCAGCGGCATCTGGGCGCTCGATTCCTTATCCCTACAAGATCCGGCTATCGGGAAAATCGTTAGGGATTTTCTGGCAGCCAATCCCCGCATGAAAACTGTCTACGAAACGGAAGCGGTGCAATTCTCCAATTACAAAGTGCTGCTCATGACCGCTTCGCTACAGCCAGAAAAGGTCGAGCCGCTACTCGTCACCTACGAATCGTTTAAACCGCTCGACTTTGAAGTAGTAAAACAAACCCTCGGCATGAAGCCCGTCGCGGCACCGCCGCCCGCAAGTAAGCCCTAGTTACTGGCGTCCACGCCCGGCACCACGGCCAGCCTGCTGCATGGCGTTATCAAGGAACTTGCCAGCAAGATTCAGCCCCTGGCCTGCCAAACGTTTCACCGTGTCCTTGGCTTCTTCATACACCGCCAGCTGGCCGGTGGCGTAGTTCATGTGCGCCTGCTCGACCTGCTTCTTCTCTTTATTCAGGCCCTGCTCGATCTGCCCCAGCATGGCCAGCGCCTCTTGCTTCTCGCGGCCCGAGAGCTGCTTGCGCGCCAGCATCTGCTGGATGCGCTCGCGCAGATCGTCGCGCTCCACATGATTCATCTCACTCATCGCCTGCGCGTTGCTCATCTTGCCCGCCGCCAATTGCGACAGGATCTGCTCGATGAGGCCGATGTCCGACACCGCCGCATCCACTTCATCCACCCGCGATTTAAAATTGCGGTCGGCCACTTCCGCGAACAGCGCCGCGAAAAACACCGTGTAATCACGATATAACTGCGCGAGCTCCGCGCGTACACCCGCCGGCGGCATCTTCGGCACGCCCGCACCCGCTTCGTTCTGCTTCACCACCGCGGTCGAGAATGATTTCTCCGTCGTCTTATTGATGTAGCCCACCGGCCGATCGGGAATGCCGCGCAGCAACGACAGGTCATAGGCCAACGCCTCCACCGACAAACGACTGTGTTTGGCATAAACATCGTCGCTACCGCTGGTCAGCGCACGCACGGCATCGTGGAAATGCTCGATGCGCGGACGCATGTCGCCCTCGCTCAAACGAATGCCCCACTCGCCTTCGATCGTGGCGAGCTGCTGATACTTACCATGCATCAACTCGATGATTGCGCCTTGCTCGGCGCTGCCAATGGCCATAGGAACTCCCTTATGAGCCCATCTAGCACAGTTTTGCGCCAAGACAAACCGCTTGCGATCTACATTCACTGGCCCTTCTGCAAAAAGAAATGCCCGTATTGCGATTTCAACAGCCACGTACGCGACGGCGTCGACCACGCCGCATGGCGCGAGGCCTTGCTGAAAGAACTGCGCTACTGGCGCGCTCGCGTCGAGGGCCACACGGTCACCAGCATCTTCTTCGGCGGCGGCACCCCATCGCTCATGCAACCCGCCACCGCCAAAGCCCTCATCGACGAAATTAAAACCCTCTGGCCCACTGCGCCCGATATCGAGATCACGTTAGAAGCCAACCCTACCTCCGTCGAAGCCGCGAACTTCACCGTGCTACGCGATGCCGGCGTCAATCGCGTGTCGCTGGGCGTGCAATCACTGAAACAAGAATCGCTGGCATTCCTGGGTCGCGAGCATTCCGCCGATGAAGCGCTGCAAGCCGTCGCCCTCGCCGCCCAAACATTCCCACGCTATTCGTTCGATCTCATCTACGCGCTACCGGGTCAAACCCTCGCCGCGTGGGAATCCGAATTGCGTGAAGCACTCACCTACGCGCGCGGCCATTTGTCGCTGTACCAACTCACCATCGAACCCAACACAGCCTTCCACCACCAATACCATGTGCAGCACGCCTTCGCCCTGCCGCAGGAAGATCTCGCCGCCGATCTCTACGCCCTCACCCAGCGCGTGATGGAAGAACACGGCATGCCCGCCTACGAAATTTCCAACCACGCCGGCGCGGGCCAGGCATCGCGCCATAACCTCAGCTACTGGCGTTCGGATTCGTATCTCGGCATCGGCCCCGGCGCGCATGGCCGCGTCGATATGGGCAACGCACGCCACGCCACCAACACGCTCAAATCACCCGAACGCTGGCTGGAGCAGGTGCAAAAAATTGGTCACGGCATCGAGAGCGATCTTCCCCTCACCGACCGTGAACGACTGGAAGAGCGCGTACTCATGGGCCTGCGCCTGCCGCACGAAGGCATCCGCGATGTACCGCCAGATATTTTGAAGAACGCGCATCCGCTCATCACCGAAGGCTTGATGACTTACGCCAACAACACTCTGCGCGTAACCCCAAGGGGTTCGCTAGTGCTTAACGCGCTTATTGCGTCACTGCTGACGTCGTAAAGCCGCTCGGCGCGCCATCGATCACCAGCAAATTGCTGCCCTGCACCTGCAACACGGCAAGTCCGCGCTGCACCGTGCCGTTGCCACGCAGACGGAAGATGCCATTGGCCGGACCGGTGTAACCCGAACTTTGCGTCATGCTCGGCACATCGAACGGACGGTTGCTGGTCGCCAGCGTCACCGCCAGTGCCACCGCATCGTAAGCGAGGCTGCTGGTGCGCGCCGGTGCATAACCATAGGTCGCTAAGAAGCGCTGCTCGAATTGCGCGGTCGATTGCGGCGGAGTCGAGGCCAGCCATGCACCATCCAGCGCCACGCTGCGCAGCAGGCTGGGGTTATCCCAGAAACCAGTGCCAATGAACTGCACGTTCTCCTGGCTCACGCCACGCGCACGCAGTGCCCGCAGCAACGTGTTCAGCGCCGGGCCGCCCTCGGGCAGCAGCAGCGCATCGAACGCGGGCGGTACGCCCGGCGGCAACAACGTATTCAGCGCCTGCTCGATGCCCACGCCCTGCGCCGGGTATTTCGCTTCGGCGACCAGCGCCTTGCCATTCGTCGCCATCGTGTCGCGTGCGGCCTTCAGCACCAGTTCACCCGAGGGCGAATCCGGTATCAGCGCCGCGATGCGCGTCTTGCCGGCTTTAATGGCATAGCTCACCACACGCTCGGCCTGCTCTTGCGGCAGGAAGCCGAACGCATACACGCCGCTGCTGGCCAACGCGTTGTTGTTGGTGAAGCTGATGACCGGCACATTCTTCGCCTTCGCCAGCGATGCCGCCGCTTCCGTCGCCGGACCAAAGATCGGACCGATGATCAATTCCGCACCATCATCCAACGCTTCTTTCATGGCACCACGCGCCTGCTCGGCCGTGTCGCCGGTATCTTTCGGCAGCAGCTCCACGCGGATCTGTTGCTGCGCCGTGCTCAGGCGCGCGTATTTGTCGAACAGCGCCACGGTCGCGGCATCCTGCATCGTTTTACCCAGCGCCGCGCTGCGGCCCGTCAGCGGCAGCAGCAAGCCTACACGCACCGTGCGGCTCACGATCACCGGCTGTGGACCCGTGTCGGTCTGCACTTCGCTTGGCGGCGCGATCACGCCATCGCGCGTCGGCGTCATGCTCACCACTTCACCACCCGGCGCGCGGTGAATGCCGGTGGGCTGGTACGGCGCCGCCGGTTGCTGCGGTGCGGGCTTGCATCCGGCAAGGGCCACAAGCACTGCAAGGGCGATGGCGGAGCGTTGAATCAGGTGGCGCTTCATGGTGGGGCTCTTTATAAATGGGCGAATGAAACCGGTTCCTAGCAACAATCCCACCAAAAGCCAAGAAGGCCTTCTGATGGTCGTCGCCACCCCCATCGGCAATCTGGGCGACATTACCCTGCGGGCGCTCGAAGCCCTCAAATCCGCCGATCTCATCGCCTGCGAGGACACCCGCACCACCGCCAAGCTGCTCAATCATTACGGCATTACCACCCGCACCATGGCTTATCACGAGCACAACGAAGCCACCGCCACCGCCCAACTTCTCGAGAAATTGCAAGCCGGCAGCACCATTGCCCTGGTCAGCGACGCCGGCACCCCCTTGCTCTCGGACCCCGGCGCACGGCTGGTGAAAGCCGCACGCGACGCGGGCGTCAAGGTCACCCCCCTGCCCGGCGCCAGCGCACTGCTTGCCGCGCTCACCATGGCAGGCCTGCCCAGCGACCAGTTCCATTTCGCCGGGTTCCTGCCGCAAAAGACCAAACCGCGCGACGCGTTGCTCGCCACACTGAAATCACTGCAAGCCACGCTGGTATTCTACGAAGCTCCGCACCGCTTGCTCGAATCGCTGGAGCATTTGCAACAATCCCTCGGCGACCGCCAGGCCGCCGTCGGTCGCGAACTCACCAAGATGTACGAAGAATGCCCGCGCGGGTCGCTGAGCGACCTCATTAAACATTATACGAATAAACCGCCCAAGGGCGAATGCGTGGTGCTGGTCCATGGCCTCGCCGAACTGGCCGTGATGGATGACGCCGCCATCGACGCGGCCCTGCGCGATGCGCTGGCTCGCCTTTCGGTAAAAGAAGCCGTCGCCGAAGTCACCGCCGCCTCGGGCCGCTCCAAAAGCCTGGTCTACGCTCGCGCGCTGGAGCTCAAGTGAGTGGCCAGCGCACTTCGCGTAGCGGCGATGGCCGCCGCGAGCCGCCGCGCGAGGGGGTTAAGAAGCGAAGCGACGAAAGGGGTGGTCCGCCCCCTTTCACGCGGCAACGCCGCGCACCTAAAAAACTGCGCGCGGAACGTGCGGGTCATCGTGCGGAAACTTTGGCCGCGCTGTATCTACAACTCAAAGGCTATCGCATCCTCACGCGCCGCTTCAAAACCCCCGTTGGCGAGCTCGACCTCGTCGCCAAACGTGGCCGCACTGTCGTCTTCGTCGAAGTCAAAGGCCGCCGCACACGTGACTCCGCCGCCGAATCCATCCATGGGCAAAATCAGGCGCGTGTGTTGCGGGCGGCACAATGGTGGTTGCAACGGCACGGGCAATACATCGAACACGAAGTTCGGTTCGACGTGTGCCTTATTGCATGGTACCGCTGGCCTCACCATATAACGCATGCTTTTTCGGCTGCTGCCTGAATTTTCGGAGATAAAAAAATGAAACGTACCGCGCTGCTTCTCGCCCTCGCC
>JBEIOT010000075.1:0-8701 GCA_040377415.1 Azospirillum sp.
ACTTGCCGCCTTCGATACCCGCGCCTGGGGGATGGATGGTCGTATCGACCGCGCCTTGAGTCACTCGAGGCACTGGCTGGTCGCCGAGATCGAGTCTTGGCTCATCCTCCGGAGAGAGTTCCAGCGTGGCACGACGATCACTGGTGGGGTTGATCTCAGGGAAAAGCCTGCCCACGCGGGCCTGCGATTCGCTTTCGACTGTGGTGAGTGCTGCTTCGAACCCGCGGTCGTGGACTAGCGTGCGGAACTGTTCGCTGAATACGCCGGGTCGTACTGCTTCGTAATGCTGGTAGAGTTTGCGCACCACATCGCGCCCGTCGATGCTGCGGAAATCCGGATGCAGGTATTTGGCTTTGCCCGCGCTGGCGCCGCCGGCAGCATCCAACAGCAACAGCATGCGGGCGTTGGTGGGGCTGTCATCATCGCGGATACCGCGCTGGTCGGCCTTGGTGACGGTGTTTCGGGTGAAGGTGCCGCCGCCAATGGCGATGATGGCACCATCGCTGACGCTGGTGCCGTTATTCTCGTAGGTGTGGTCGAACACATGCTCGACGATCGCGTCGGGAATATCGATGTGCTTATTGCCGGGGATGATCTGGACGTGGCTTAGGTCCTTGAACGAATCGGGCTCATCGTAATTGGCTTGCTGCCACAAGCCGACATTGGTCAGGCGGCTGTGCGGGCCACCGCGCGCTGCTGCGTCGCGGCGCGACAGGTTGATGATGCGGTTGATGCCCTCGGGCTTGCTGCGGCCCTGAACGATGCGTGATTCTTCTGGGTTCAACACGTTGACCAACATGTCGAGCGCGACGGCGCTGTCGTGCTGCTGGTCGGGCGTCATGGCGCGCCAGTTGCTGCCTGCGGAACCGAACAGCCCGATCGGCGTGCGGCGCGCGAGCTCGGGGAGTTTTTCCAACGGATCGACCAGCGTGACATTGCGGTTGCGCAGTTTGCCACGGATCTCTTCGCGGGTGGCGGCTGCGGCGGCGTGTGCCTTTTCGTTGGCGGCCAGTTTTTCTTCGGCGGTGGGCTGCAGCGGTTTGGGCTTGTTGGGATCCACCATCGCGTTCGTCATCTCGCTGACGAAGCGGGTGCGGCCCTCGGTTGTTTCCCAGCCCGGAATTTTTTCTGCCAGTCCTTGCGCATAGCTGCGGAAGCAATGGGTGAGATGGTCTTGTGTTTCGTGCAGCTGATGGATGCCCTCGCGGTTCAAGCCTGCATTCAGTGCGTCGATGCCGATCTGTTCGGCGGTGGTGGTGTAGGTGCCGGAACAATCCGAACTGAGTACGAAGGGAATGCGATTCTCGATGAGCTTGCCCAGCGGAATTTGGGTCAGGCAATCGACGTTATCGAGCGCAATGACGGAGGGTGGATTGGGCTCCATGATGACACGCGGATTATTGGAATCAGCATTCAAGCGGACGAGGCGTTGCTTGGTCTCATCGTCGAGCCCGTAGATGCCGTGGCCGATATGGAAACGCAGGTTGGGGTAATGCTCGGCCGAATCCAGCACGTTCTTCACGTTGTCGAGGTTCTTGTCGTTCTCGCCGGCATGCACGCGAATGGTGAAGCCCGGGCGATTCTCGTTCGCCCATGCGCAGAAGCTACCCAATTCGTCGGCGAATTCGCTGGTCTTGTTGACTTCGTAGCCGACGAAATCGAGCCCGGTGATATAGGGGCTGGCCGAGAGGGTCTTTAGTTTCTCGAGATGCTCATGGATGACCGGCAGTGGGAACCCGCGCGGGATGGCGTAAAGGAAACGCAGCGTGACATCCTTGAGGTCTGGATCCTGCTCGATGGCATCGACGCCCGCGTGAATGGCTTTGAACATAGCGGGGTTATCGAGGCCGACCGCCGATGGGGTGGCCAGATGCACGCCGTCCGCTTTGTACTCGCGCGCCATGGCGACGATGGTCTCGGCGTACAGGCTCGGCATCTTGCTAAGCGGGTAGCGGAATTTGTTGGTGTCGTTCTCGATCTCGATGAAGGTGCTGGTGCGGTCCGTCGGCAAGGCCATGCGTAACTCGAGCAAGTGCTGCTGTTTGCCGCTCAGTTTATCGATGCGGATGCCTTCTTCGGTCTTTTCCTCGTCGCCCGTGTCTTTGGGTGGGAAGGGAACGCGGTCGATGGTCTGGCGGAATTCCGCAGTGTCGGGGAAGGTGCCGAAATCGGTGTCGATACCGGCTTCTTTGAGTAGGCGGACCGGGTAGAATGCCTTGTGCGCTTTTGCCACCTCGATAAGCCCGTGGGCGAAGATCTGGCCTGAGCTGTGGGTGTGAATGTCGGTCGTGACGGCTTTCTTGGCCAGCGCGATGAGTTCAGGATCGTCGGGCAACAGATAGGGTTCGGCCTCGTGGAACGTGCCCATGCGACGCGTGTCGGTACTGGTGATGGGCTCGCGTTCGCGCTGGCTGAGCGCGCCGTTGTTGGGGGCGATGTCGATGCTGCCAATGAAACGTTTGCCGAGATAGAGTTTGAATTCGCGCGTCATGGGCGGCAATTCGCAGACGATATTGTCGGTGCCGCGACGGATGTCGATGGGGCGGCCCGTGGCGCTGGCCTGTACGTGGAGTTGGCGCACCGCATTCTTTACGAAACGCGGCCAGGGTTTCGAGTCGTCGGCGACCTTCACTTCCAGCAGGTTGCTGTCCATATTGTAGGACAGGTCCAGCGGGTAGTGGGCGTTATAGTCCATGGGGAAACGGAGTGTGGTCATCCTGGCATCATACTAGCACATGATTGCAAAAACATTAAGATTACATGACAAAGAAGTCAGAAATCAGGGTGTTAAGCGTTCTTTCGGCCTTCGACATGGATGGGGCCCGTGCCGCGGCCATGAATGAACTGGTCCACATATTCGTTGCCGGACTTGTCGATATCGGCCACCGGGCCTTGCCAGATGATCTTGCCTTTGTAGAGCATGGCGACCTTGGTAGCGATCTTGCGCACGCTGCTCATGTCGTGGGTGATGGTCACCGTGGTAGCACCGAGTTTCTTCACTTGCTCGACGATCAGCTCGTTGATGACATCGGACATGATGGGGTCAAGACCCGTGGTTGGTTCATCGAAGAAGATGATCTCGGGGTTATTGGCGATGGCGCGCGCCAGACCCACGCGCTTGGCCATGCCGCCGGAAAGTTCGGAAGGCATGAGGTCGGCCACTTCGGCAGACAGGCCGACGGCATTGAGTTTTTCAACCGCCAGTTCGTGCAGCTGCGATTTGCTGAGGCGCTCGCCATTCTGTGCCACGGCGAAGGTGATATTGCGCCAGACGGGCAGCGAATCGAACAGCGCACCGCCCTGGAACAGCATGCCGAATTTGCGCAGGAACGGTTCGCGCTCGCTGAACGACAGGTTGGTCGCGTCTTGCCCATCGACTTCAATCTTGCCTGAGTCAGGTTTGATGAGCCCGAGGACCGATTTTATGGTGACCGATTTGCCCGAGCCTGAGCCACCGATGATGACGAGCGATTCGCCTTCCGCCACATCGATATTCACGCCATCGAGCACCACTTTGCGGCCAAAGCGCTTGCTGACATCGACCAGACGGATCTTTGGGTTCGTGCTCATAGCGAGAAGAACATCTCCGTCAGCATGTAGTTGGCTAGCAGGATGAGGATGGATGCGCTGACCACGGCGTTGGTCGTTGCGGCGCCGACGCCTTGCGCACCGCCCTTGCTGTGGTAACCGTGGTAGCAGCCCATGAGCGCGACGATGAATCCGAAGACGCTGGCTTTCACCAAGCCGGTCATCACGTCGTACCACTCGAGGAAGCCCCAGGTGTTGTTGATGTAGGGCACCGGCGCGAAGCCCAGTGCGCTGGTGCTGACCGCGTAGCCGCCGAAGATGCCGATGATATCGCCGACGAACACGAGCAGCGGCAGCATAAGCGTAGCGGCGAGTACGCGCGGGAACAGCAGGTATTTGTAGGGGTTGGTGCTTAAGGTCACGAGCGCATCGATCTGCTCGGTGACGCGCATGGTGCCAATTTCGGCCGCGAAGGATGCGCCGATGCGGCCGGCGATCATAAGGCCCGCCATGACGGGACCCAATTCGCGAGTAATGGCGAGGGCCACGATGATGGGAATGGATTGCTCGGCGCCGAAATCGGCAAAGCCAGAATAGGATTGCAGCGCCAGTGCGCCCCCGGTGAAGAGCGTGGTGAGGCCAACGACGGGCAACGAATAATAGCCGATATCGATGATCATGCGGCCGAACTGGCGCGGGTAGTAGGGCGGGCGCAGACCGTGGCCGATGACGGTCGCCATGAAGATCGCCAGACGCCCGATGGCGCTGAGGAAGCTTAAGAAGACGCGGCCGACTTTGGCGACAGGATTATGGCGGGCGATGGCGGTCATGCAGCTTCTATAGCCAGTCGCGAAAGCATCGCCAAGCCTAAATATAGGTGCGGGTCAATCGGTTGCCGAGGCCACAAAGCAGTTCGTAGCCAATGGTCTGGGCATATCCGGCCACATCGTCGACACGGATACCGTCCTTATCACCCAGCAGGGTGAGCAAGGCACCCTCGTGCACGTGCGATTCGGGCACGGCGGTCACATCGAAGGTCAGCATGTCCATGGTGACACGGCCAACGAGGGGTACTTTATGGTCGCCGATATAGGCGACTGCGCCGTGGTTGCTGGCGGCGCGGATGTAGCCATCGGCATAGCCGCTGGCGATGGTGGCAAGGCGCGTGTCTTTGGGCATGGTCTCGGAAGCGCCATAGCCCACGGTCTGGTCGCGCTCGAGTGTGCGCGTCATCAGGATGGGGGCTTTCCACGTCACGACTTGTTTCATGGGGTTGTCGACACCTGATTGGGGCGCGATGCCGTAGAGCGAACAGCCGGGGCGCGCGAGATCGAAATGGTAGCTTTTGTGCAGGTAGATGCCGCCGCTGTTGCACAAGCTGGCGGGAATGGCATCGGCATAATTCAGCGAATGTTTGAACCAGTTGAGCTGCTCGCCGTTCATCGGGTGTTCGTGACCGGGGGCGCAGGCGAGGTGGCTCATCATGAGGCCGACACGGCAATCGCGCAGTAAGTCGGGATCGGCTTTCATGGCGGCTTCGAAATCTTCCGGCTGTAAGCCCAGGCGGCCCATACCGGTGTCGACATGCAATGCGCTGACGGCGTGCGCGTGTTCCTTTGCGACAGGTTTCCAGCGTTCGATTTGGTCGGTGGAATTGAGCACGGGAATGATGCGGTGCTGGCGGAAGGCGAATTCCTCGCCGTGCTGCACGCCGTGGAAGACGAGGATGCGCACATCAGCGAGCAGTGCGCGCAGGGCGATGGCTTCGGTGAGGGTGGCGACGAAGAACGTGTCGCAACCGGCTTTGGCGAGGGCGGGAGCGATCTGCGCCATGCCCAATCCATACGCATCGGCCTTCACCACGGCGGCGGTTTCGCTGCCGGTGAATTGCTTGCGCAGCGTTTGCCAATTGCTGACGACAGCACCGGTATCAATCTGTAAAGTAGGAGTGACGAACATCAGCGGGGTATAAGATGAAAGTCGAGCCAAGCCAAGAGACAAAGCGCTGGTATCGGATTGGGGTGGTGAAGTGCATTATGCTTGCCCTGATTTATGCCGCAGCATGCGGGTTCGCGGCCTACCACTACCCCTTTAAGCAGAAACTAGCGCCGCAATTCTTTTGGTTCATGGGCTGCTATGGCCTCGCTTTGCTGGGGTACCTCGCCATCCTGCAGGATGTGCGAAAACTTCGGCGCGTATCGTGGCACACTCAGTTGCTAATCTATGGCAGCATAGTGGGCATACCGATGACCTGGGCCGTGGTGATGGGCATTGGGGTTCTGGCAATGATTTTTGCACCCATGGCGGGCTTGGTCGTTTCGTTTACCATCGCGTTCATTATCTACGGCCTATGGCTTTCGCCACTGATGCTGATGTGGAAATACCAAATGTATTGCCGAAATTTCCGTTACCGGAAATGGCTTATCTAACTAGTACATTTCCTCGGGCAGATATTCCTGCGAGACGTAGTCGCTGAATTTGGTCAGGCGGCCTTCGAATTGCAGGCGCACCGGGCCGATGCCACCGTTACGGTGCTTGGCGACGATGATGTCGGCAAGGCCGAAGATCTGTTCCATCTTGGTTTGCCATTCCACGTGCTCGGGCGTGCCTTCGCGCGGTTCGCCGCGTTTCAGGTAATATTCCTCGCGGTACACGAACATCACGATGTCGGCGTCTTGCTCGATGGAGCCGGATTCACGAAGGTCGGCCAGTTGCGGGCGTTTGTCTTCGCGTTGTTCCACCGCACGCGACAGCTGCGACAGTGCGATGACGGGAATGTCGAGTTCCTTGGCGATGGCTTTGAGGCCCTGCGTAATTTCGGAGACTTCCTGCACGCGGTTGGTGGTGCTGTTGTTGCTGCTGGGGCGAACCAGCTGCAAGTAATCGACCACGATGAGGCCCACGTTATGCACGCGCTTTAAGCGGCGCGCGCGCGAGCGCAGCGCGGCGATGGAGAGGGCAGGCGTGTCGTCGATATGGAACGGCAGGGCGTTGAGCTTTTGGCTCCCCTCGACCACGTTCTGGAATTGTTCCTGCGTTAGGTTGCCTTGCTGCAGGTCTTGCGAGGACACGTTGCATTCACCCGCCAGCATACGCATGGCGAGCTGTTCGGCGCTCATCTCGAGCGAGAAGAAGCCGACGGAGCGCGGTTTCTGGTTGCGCTCGTGCGCGTCGGCATCTTCCTCGGCCAGCGCTTTGGCGCAGTTGAAGGCGAGGTTGGTGGCGAACGCGGTCTTGCCCATCGACGGACGACCCGCGACGATCAGCAGGTCGGACGGGTGCAGGCCGCCGAGCATTTTGTTGAGGTCGGAGAAGCCGGTGGTAAGGCCGACCACTTCGCCGCTGCGCTGGTAGGCTTTCTCGGTGCGCGTCAGCGCGTCGGCCAGCGAGTATTTCAGTTGCTTGAAGCCGCCTTCAGCGTCGCCCTGCGTGGCGAGGTTGAACAGTTGCTGCTCGACGCTTTCGACCTGCTGGATGCCGCTGCGGTCGTTCTGGTTATCGAACGCTTCGACCACCGCGCCTTCGCCAATGCCGATGAGGCGGCGCTTCACCGCCAGGTCGCGGATGATCTGCGTGTAATCATGGATGTTGATGATGGAGGTGGCGGCCGCGACCAGGCGCGCGAGGTATTGGTCTTCCACGCCCTCTTGCCCGGTGAAATGGTGCTTGAGGGTGACGGGGTTAGCGATGAGGCCTTTGTCGTGGAATTGCAGGATGGCTTTGTAGATGCGCTGGTGGATGACGGCGTAAAAATCTTCCGCCATCAGCGAGGTGCCAACATGGTTCAAGGCTTCGTTGTTGGCGAGGATGGCGCCCAGCACTGCCTGCTCGGCCTCGAAGTTATGCGGCGCTTCTTTGAGCGGTGCGCTGGCGACGGGCGGGTTGGCAAGCGACAGGTTGGGGGCAGTGGCCATTCGAGTCTCAAAGTCGTTTCTTGGTTTCAGCGGAGGACCACCATACGCACGGACGATGACGATTCCATGACGGGCAGGTGGTTACGCACAGCGTATCAGAAAATGCGACGCAGAGCCAATGAATGCAGAGGGTTCTGTGCAAGTGCAGGATGGGGATAAGTTGCGTTGAATAATTTTACACGTTGGATATAATGCATGCATCATGCAGCGCGGTTTTTCACTCGTCGAACTCTCCATCGTACTGGTCATTCTGGGCTTGCTCACCGGCGGCATTCTGGCTGGGCAGTCGCTTATTCGCGCGGCTGAGCTGCGCAGTGTGAGCACCGAGTTGAATCACCACGTGACCGCCATCAATACGTTCCGCGACAAATATTTCGCGCAGCCTGGCGATATGACAAACGCCACCAAATTCTGGGGCGACCAAGCGACCGGTACGGGTGCCTGCGCGGATGCCGCTACGCCTGATGGCACACCCGGTACGTGCAATGGTAACGGCGATGGCATCATGGATGGTAATCTCGAACGCCATCGTGCGTGGCAGCAGCTGGCGATGGCCGGGTTGATCGAGGGAAGCTTTACCGGCATTCCCAATGCGGTCACTGCGGGACCCAATCCGGGCGAGAACGCACCGCGCTCCAAATTATCGAATGCGGGCTGGGATATCGAGTATTATCGTCCCAGCGATTACAGTTGGGTCGGTGCCAGCACGCAATATGTGCAGCAACTGCGTCATGGCGTCTACGGCGTATGGAGCGATCTCGACGAGCGTGAAATGATGAAGCCAGAAGAGATGTGGAACATCGATACTAAGCTGGATGATGGCAAGCCGGCCATTGGTAAAGCCTTCACGCGCTATGGCGCTGCCTGCGCCACCAGCAATGCAGTCAGTGCAGACTATCTGCTGAGCGGGCAGGCCAAGGCTTGCGGGCTCATTTACAAGATCGGACAATAAAAAACCCGACCACTTGCGTGGCCGGGTTTTTCTTAAAGGCTAAAAGCGGACTAGCGCTTGTCGCTGCTTTTGTCGGTGCTCGGCGTGGTGCCGGTGGCCGGGTTCTTTGACTGCTCGTCTTTTTTAGCAGGAGCGGTGGCTGCGGTGTCTTTCGACGGATTCTGGTTTGCGGTCGCGGATGATTTTGAGGGCGAGCTTGTCGCCGGCGAATTTGCGTTCGACGACTTCTGCGAGTTCAGGTTGTTCGCCATCGATGTCGATGGAGCCGTTGCTTTCGACGGCGTGGCCATCGATTTCGAGGATGACG
>JBEIOT010000084.1:0-8084 GCA_040377415.1 Azospirillum sp.
AGTGGCACCGCGCATTAACCTGCGCCTTTACAACGCCATGCCGGGCTACCTCATCAGCCTCGGCCTGTTCTTCACCTTCATCGGCCTTGTTGCTGCCATCGCCATCGCGGCGCGCGGCCTCGGCACCAGCGCGAACGTAGAACAAACGCAGGCCGCGCTCGTGCAACTGCTCGATGTCGCCAGCCTGAAGTTCATTAGCTCCGTCGCGGGTATTTCGCTGTCGGTCATCCTGTCGTTCGTGCAGAAGGCCATCCAGAACCGCGTTTCCTTACGCATCCACCAGTTCAACGATGCGGTGGAGGCACGCACCCAGCTCATCACCACCGAGCAGCTGCTGCATCAATGGATCCAGGCGCAAGAGACCACTACGCGCAGCTTCGCGCACTTGGCCGAAGACATCGCCACCGAAGTCAGCCTGCAATTGAGCCAGGGGAACTAACCCGTGTCCGATCACCAGCAGGAAGAATCAACGGAACATTTCTTCACCAGCTTCACCGATTTGCTGGTCGGCGTTATCTTCCTGTTCATGCTGCTGCTCATGGTCTTCGCGCTGAACCTGAAGAACGAAGCACCACCAAAAATTATTACCGAAGAGATCCGCGCGGCGCTGCTGCGCACCATCGCCGAGCGCATGCAAGAACGCGGCATGCCGGTCACGGTCGATCTGGGCAACGGCATCCTGCGTTTGCCCGCTGCCTTGCTATTTGAATCCGGCGAATGGAAGCTGACCGAAAATGGCCAGCAAGTGGTCGGCACCCTGTCGCAGGTGCTGGGCGAAGTGTTGCCCTGCGCAGCGTCCACCGGCGATACGTCCAAGTGCGGCGTGCTCAATCTCAACGGCCTGCTCGATTCCGTACTCATCGAGGGCCATACCGACAACCGCGCCTTTACCAACGCACAGGGCTACGGCAACTGGGAGCTTTCCGCTTTCCGCGCCATCGACGTGTATAAAACGATGGTCGCTAGCACCCCAGCGCTCGAGGCCAGCATCACCAACCGCAACGGTCAACCGATCGTCGGTGTTAGCGCCTATGCCGATACGCGCCCGACCAATCTTGAAGAGCTGGACCCCAACCGCCGCATCGATCTGCGCTTCACCATGCGCTCGCCCGATTACCGCAATACCACCTCGTTGGGCCCCGACGATGCAGCGAAGTGACCGCGACATCGCCGCGCTGGCCGACCACGAGGCAGTGCCCCTAGGGCTTCCCCGTCGCATCGAGGCATGGCTTGGCATCACCACCGAAGGTCGCATCGATGATGCCAGTTTCCGACTGGAACTGACGCTCGAACCGCTCAAGCACGCGCACGAATGGGCAAGCTACCATCGCATCGGTGCCGTCCTGCATGTGGGCGAACAACGCTATCGCCTGACCCCGCAACAACTGGCGTTGTGGGACGCATTCGACCACGTGAAAGCCGCCGGCGATGCCGTGGATGCTCGCCTGCGCGCGTGGCCACGCCTCATTAGCGCGTTGCACGAGACCACGGGCGGATTTGTCCGCATGAACAGCCACTTACCACGCGTTATCCTGCGCGAGGTGAAGGAACTCCCGCCCGGGTCGATGACCCGCGAGCGCGGCAAGCTATGCAAATTGGCCGATGCCACGAACGCCCGTTGGGCCATGCAGTCCGGGCACCGCTACTTCGTCAAATCCTAGGCTTGCACTCGTCGCAACGCGGCGCTAGTTACGGGCAAAGACCATTGCAAGGATGATGTTATGACGACGGCTACCGAAATCTTCGTGAAACCTCGCGGCGTGCGCGGCTCGCCCACCATGGGCGCGGCGCAACTCGCGGTGAAAGCAAAAGAACTTGGCGTCGACATCATCACCTTCACGCTGGGCGATCTCTACCCCAAGCCCGACGAGACCAAAGACATCGGCGCATGGGTAAAACAATTGCAGGACGCACACGCGAAAGACGCGACCATCGAAATGTACAAACTGCGCAAGCATGATCGTCGGGGCTACGCACCCGCTGCCGGCCTCATGAGCCTGCGCGCGGCCTGCGCCCACCATTTCGTGCGCGACACGGGCTTACAAGCCAGCGCTGCCGATGTGCGCATCGGCCATGGCGGCAAAGGCACACTCACCGGTTCGTTCCGCAACCTCGAGAAAAAAGAATCGCCGCTGGTCATCACCGCCGCACCCGGCTGGCCCACGAACTACGATGTATTCCCGCACGGCACGCGCTTGGTCGAAGTTGACACGCAGGGCCGTGGCCTCATGAACCCGCAGCAATTGACTGATGCACTGGCGCAATACCCCGAGCCGGACATCATCCTCATCAACGCGCCGAGCAACCCGACGGGCGAGAACTACACCGCCGATGAGCGTGAAGCGTTGCTGAAAGTCATCGCCGAAAAAACCACGACCACCACCGTGGTGTTCGACGACCCCTACGGCAAGCTCGTCTTCCGCGACAGCTACGACATCACGAAAGTGCTGCAACGTGGCGCGACGGAAAAGCAATTGTTCGAAGCAGGCCGCATCGCCGTCATTCGTACCGCAAGCAAAGAGTACGGTATGGCCGACAGTCGTGTGGGCTGGCTGGTGACGAAGAACAAAGCACTGCTGGAAAGCCTGCAGAACTATAACGAATCCGAAGCCGGTGGCATCTCGGGCATCAGCCAAGAAGAAGTGATGGCCGCGCTGCATTTCGGCGACGGCTTCATCGAGCGCACCGTGGGCGAGCTCACGCAGAAACGCCAAATGGTCATCGACGGTGTGGGCGCGTTGAAACGCGCGTCGCTGCACGCACCGCAGGGCACCATCTACGCATGGATCGACTTCAGCAAACTTGAAGGCAGCTTCGTGCCCGCCAGCGCCGTGGCGACCGACGCCGCACGCGATGCGATCCTGACCGATGCGGAAAAGAAAGCCGGTGGTTTTGCCATCGCGTCGCCCGCCGACATGATGCGCTATCTGGCTTATGTCGCCGGCATCTGCCCCGTGCAGGGAACACCATTCCACGCGCCGGGCCTGAACCTCGCGACGCGCGACTGGCACATTCGCTTCACCTTCTGTGGCGATAGCAAAGAGCTGGCGCGCGGCATCGAGAAACTGCAAAAAGCCGAAGCACAATTAAGCGATAAAAAAGCCGCGGCGTAACGCCAGCGTTTAGTGCGCAGCGCGGCAGGCCATAATATTCTCAGGGCAAAGCTGCGAGTACTCGGTGCGGCCGGCAGCTTTGATCTCTGCACGCACGGCTTTCAAGTCGTGCTGGTAAGCATCACTTTTCACTAGCCCTTCATAGACCGCTGCCGCCATGGCTTTGCCACCGGCGATATCGTGCGGATAGTGCGCGCCACCTTTGATGCGGTTGGCGCCCGCGCCCCACGCTTGCTCGAAGAATGCTTCGCGCTTGGCGGGGAACAGGTCGGCCAGCACATAGGCCCAGCTGCCGAAGGTCGTGGTGTGGCCGCTCGGGTAGCCATAGCTATAGATCGGCTCGACATGCAGTTTCACGCGCTGCTCGGTATACCACGGGCGCGGGCTTTTCCAGTAATCGCGGGCATCATCGCCGATGCGCCAGCTGTCGGACGCTACCTTCTTCATGAATTCATAAAGCACCGGGTAACGCGCTTGGCTGTACTGCTTGCCCATCACCGGCACGATCATCTTGTCCGGCATGATCTGGTCCTGGTGTTTCACCAGCGCAATTTCTTCCGCCGTCAGCTTCGATTGCAGCGCGACGATATAGTCGACTTCCTCGTTGTACTCTTTGCTGTAGCGCGCGGGCGGAATGGCAATGCTGCGCGGGCCCACTTCGTACGAGCTGACATACTGCGGCGGATAGGGGTATTTGCTGGTGGCGCAGCCCACCGTCGTGACCATCAAGATCGGGATCAGGAGGAGATGGCGTAGCTGCATCATAGGTTTAAGCCTTCAGCGAGTGACCGATATGTTCGCGGCGCAGGTCCATGTAAATAAGCACGGTGGCCGAAATATAGATCGATGAGAACGTGCCGATGATAACACCGAATGCCATCGCGGCCGAGAAGCCGAACAGCACGTCGCCACCAAAGCCGATGAGGCCGATGAGTGCCGCTAATACGGTGCCGCCGGTAAGGAACGTGCGTGCCAGTGTTTCGTTGATGGACAGGTTGAGCACATCCGTCAGCGGCTTCACCTTGAACTTGCGCAGGTTCTCGCGCACACGGTCATAGATCACCACGGAATCGTTGATGGAATAGCCGATGATGGTGAGAAGCGCGGCGACCGAGGTCAGGTTGAACTCGATCTGGGTGAGGGAATAAAACCCCATGGTCAACACGGCATCATGCAACAACGCGAGGATGCCACCCGCACCGAATTGCCATTCAAAGCGGAACCAAAGATACACCATCATGCCCGCGAGCGCGGCAAGCAACGCATAGGCCGAACCCTTGATGAGCTCTTCGCCCACTTGCGGGCCCACGTAATCCACGCGCAGATATTCGACCGGTGCGCCATAGCCTTCATCGATGGTCTCGCGCACTTGCAGCGCCACGGCGTTCTGGTTCTGGCCTTCTTCGGGTTTGATGCGGATCATCACTTCGCGGCCTTCTTCGCCGATGGATTGCAGGCTGGCGTTGGCTGTGGCTGGCTGTGCTTCCAGTAGCTCGCGCATTTTGCCAACATCGGCTTCTTTCTCGGTGCGCACTTCCATCACCACGCCGCCGGTGAAATCGATGCCGAAATTCAGGCCATTCGTGACCAGCGACCAGGTGCTGAGAGCTAGCAGCAGGAAGGTGATAGCGAAGCCCACGCGGCGATGGCCGATGAAATTGAATGTCGGCACCGTCGGGAAGATCTGGATAGGGAAACGCATGCTTGCTCCTTAAGCTTTTTTCTTCTTCTTGGCTTTCTTGGGCGCCGAACCGGGCACCCAGCCCGTGTGGGGTTTACCACCCTTGCGGGTTTTCGCCAGCGAGAACCACACCGATGCGGCCAGCAGCAGCACCACGATGACCAGCGAGATCTCGGTCGAGATGATGTAAGCGCCGTAATAGTGGTTCACCAGCATCTTGGCGCCGATGAAAATGAGGATGATCGACAGGCCGTATTTAAGATACTCGAAGCGATGGATGAAGGCCGCTACCGCAAAGTAAAGCGAACGCAGCCCAAGGATGGCGAAGATGTTGCTGGTGAAGATGATGTAGCCATCATTCGTGATGGCGAAAATAGCCGGAATGGAATCGACCGCAAAGATGAGGTCCGAAATTTCGATCAGCACCAGCACCATGAACAGCGGGGTAAGCCACAGCACACCCTTGCGACGCACGAAGAAACGGTCGCCTTCGAACTCCTCGGTAATACGAAATTTGCTACGCATGAACGCGATGAGCTTGTTGTTCGTCACATCCGGTTCCGAATCAGCCTCGCGCAGCATCTTGATGCCGGTGAGTACAAGGAAGCCGCCGAACAGGTACATGATCCAGTTGAACTGCTCGATAAGCGCGTCGCCCAGCCAGATCATGGTGCCCCGCATCAGGATGGCACCAAGGATACCCCACAGTAGCACGCGCAGCTGGTATTGGCGCGGCACGGCGAAATGGTTGAAGATGAGCAGGAACACGAACAGGTTGTCGACCGACAGCGACAGCTCGATAAGGTAGCCCATGAAGAATTCAGAAGCGGCGGCGCTGCCGCGCTCATAGTAAACGAAGGTATTGAAGGCCATCGCCAGCGCGAAGAAGCCAAGGCTACGCAGCAGCGCTTCCTTCACGCTCAGCGCTTTTTGCTCCTTGCGGTGCAGCCCAAGGTCGAGCACCAGCGCGCCAAGCACGATGGTAAAGAAGACGGCCCACATCCAAAGCGGTGTTAATTCCATGCGATTCCCCTAATCCAAGGATGGATTAGCTGTAATAAACGTCTTTATCGAGCGTTTTCTCGGTTGCATCGACCATCAGGGTGATCGCGCAGTCGCCGGTGATATTAATCGTCGTGCGCACCATGTCGAGGACGCGGTCAACGCCCAGCAGTAGGCCGATGCCTTCGATGGGCAGGCCGACCGAGTGCAGCACCATGCCCATGAAGATGATGGAGCCCGACGGAATGCCCGCCGCGCCGATGGAGCCGAGGGTGCAGGTAAGTAGCAATACGGCATAATCGGCCATTTGCAGCTCGACGCCGAAGAACTGGGCAAAGAACAGGGCGCAGATGCCAAGATAAATAGCCGTGCCGTCCATGTTGATGCAGGCGCCCAGCGGCAGCAGGAACTGCGTCGATTGCTCGGACACGCCAAGCTTGGTCTGCAATTCGCGCATGGCGGTGGTCAGCGTCGCTTTGCTGCTGCTGGTCGAGAACGCCATCAGCTGCGTGGTCACCAGTTTTTTGTAGAACACGAGCGGGTTCAGGCGCGCGACGAGCGCAATAAGGATACCGAACAACGCATACTGGAAGGCGCACGCAGCAAGCACGGCGGCCACCAGCTTGAGCAGGATCTTCACGATCTCCATGCCCTGCGTGCCGACCGACCATGCCATGAAGCCGAACACGGCCAGCGGGGCGAGGCGCACGATGTACTCGATCATCTTGAAGATGATCTGGCTGAAATCATACAGCACCTGGCGCGCATTGGCCGATTTCTCGCCCATCATGTTCATGGTCATGCCGAACATCACCGCGAACACGATGACCTGCAGCAGGTGGCCTTCCGACAGCGACTGGAAGATGTTGGTCGAAATGAGGTTCACCAGGAAATCGCCGATGCTCATCGTCGGCGGTGCGGCCTGATCGGCGCTGGTGGCGAATTCTTCGATGTTCACCTGCAGCCCAACGCCCGGCTGGAAAATAACGCCCGCTGCGATACCGATGACGACCGCGAATAGCGCGGTCGAAAGATACGCGCCGATACCCTTAAGGCCCACGCGCTTGAAGTTCGCGCCATCGCCCATGCTGGTAATGCCCGACACCAGCGCCAGGAAGATCAGCGGCACGACCACCATCTTGATGAGGTTGATGAACAGCGTGCCCAGTACTTTGAACTGCGCGGCATCTTCCTGCATGGCAAAGCCGGTGATGATGCCGAGGATCAGGCAGATAATTACCTGCTGCCACATGCGCAGACCGAATACGGTGAATTCTTTAACGTCGGCACCGGCCATGAATTGGATGCTCCCGCGCGAATGCGCGTGGTAAGGGGTTAAGAAAGGCGCGCCACCATAACAAGACAAAGTCCTTTTACCAGCAATATTCACACCTTAGCGTGCAGTGCAGCATCAGGGCATCCAGAGCAAGGATTTTTCGCAGGAAACAGCGTGTTCGCGCTTTGCAGCCTTGGCTTTGGCGGGCGCGTTTACTACAACCCTACGCAGGATAACGGTAAAGGTGGCCCAACGTGCGCAAGAGCGGATTTTTGAATAAGAAACGCGTAATATTTTTTGGCGTCGTGATCGCCATCGCGGCAGGCATCTATTATGGCCCCAGCATGTTCGCGGGCGAAGAGAAACAGCAAGGCGGTTTCGGCGTACCGGTCGAAACATACATCGTTCAAGCCAAGCCGCTTGATGTCACCATCGATGCGGTCGGCACACTCGTCGCCAACGAAATGGTCACCCTGCGACCCGAGATCGCCGGCAAGATCACCGACGTCACCTTCACCGAGGGTTCGCCCATTAAAAAAGGCGACCCGCTCTTTAAGATCGACGACCGCATGGCGCGCGCCGAACTGAAACAGGCGCAAAGCAACCTGCAACTGGCCCAACTCAACTATAACCGCTTCCGTAAGCTGAGCAGCACCGGCGCCAGCACCAAGCTGCGCTACGATGAAGCTCAGGCCGAGCTGGGCGTGGGGCAGGCGAATGTCGACCTCGCGCGCACCCGCGTCGAATACATGACCATCACCGCGCCGTTCGATGGCACGGTAGGCCTGCGCAAGGTGAGCCCCGGTGAATACGTGAATGTCGGCCAGGATCTCGCCAACTTCGTCAGCTACGACCCGATGAAGGTGAACTTCACCATTCCCGAGACACAAGCCTCGCAGCTGGCCGTGAACCAGACCATCGACCTGACTGTAGAAGCCATTCAAGGCCAGAAATTCCAGGGCATCGTGTTCGCGCTCGATCCACAGCTGGATGTGAATGGCCGCGCCGTGCG
>JBEIOT010000229.1:0-2459 GCA_040377415.1 Azospirillum sp.
ACCACCGATAAACTCTTCGGGTTCGAATCGAACCTGAAGGTGCTGGGCTTTGACAAGCCGCACGCGCTGACCCCGGCGATCGATGATACGTATCATTTCGACAAGGATACGACGCTGGCGATCCTGGCGGGCTTCATGCATAACCGCCGCGTGCTGGTGCAGGGCTATCACGGCACGGGCAAGTCGACGCATATCGAGCAAATTGCCGCGCGCCTGAACTGGCCGTGCATCCGCATCAACATGGATAGCCATATTTCGCGTACCGACCTTATCGGCCGCGATGCCATCGTGCTGCAAGAAGGCAAGCAGGTGACGGCATTCCAGGAAGGTATCATTCCGTGGGCGTTGCGCCGCCCCATCGCGCTGGTGTTCGATGAATATGATGCGGGCCGTCCGGATGTGATGTTCGTTATCCAGCGCATTCTTGAAGCGCAGGGCAAGCTGACGCTGCTCGATCAGAACACGGTCATCACGCCGCACCCGTATTTCCGCATCTTTGCGACGTCCAACACCATTGGTCTTGGTGATGCGACTGGTTTGTACCACGGCACGCAGCCTATCAACCAAGGGCAGATGGATCGTTGGAACATCGTGGCGACGTTGAACTATCTTGATGCGTCGGTGGAAGAGAAGATCATCGCCAGCAAAGTGAAGGCGCTGGATAACGCGAAGGGCAAAAAGCTCATCGGCCAGATGGTGGCGATGGCGAGCCTGACGCGCCAAGGCTTCATGAATGGTGATATTTCCACCGTCATGTCGCCGCGCACGGTGCTGAGCTGGGCGGATAACGCGCAGATCATGGATTCGGTGGATACCGCGTTCCGCCTGTCGTTCCTGAACAAGTGCGACGAGATGGAGCGCCCGACCATCGCTGAATATTACCAGCGTTGCTTCGACGTTGACCTGCTTGAAGCGGCATGAAGCATCGCGACCCATCGCCCGCTGAATTAGAAGCCGAGTTCTTGCATCGGCAGTCCGAAGTCGCGCAGGCGCTTTCGGGCAAGACGGAATTGCATGTGGCGATGGGGCTGAACCGTGCCGAGGACGACCCGCTTTCGTTGCGCGATCCCATCATCATTTTCCGGCTGACGGATGCAGACCGCTCGGCGGGCAAGCGCCATTTGCGGGCGCAGGTCGACCTTGCTGCGCTGGCACACAAGCACCACAACGCGAATTTGCATACCGAGAAGCGTCCGCAGGAAGCACGCGCCGCAGCGGTGTATGATGCGCTGGAAGAAATTCGCTTAGAGGCGGTCGCCAGCGAGAATATGCCCGGCGTAAAGGCGAACTTGGCCGAGCGCCATGAAGTGCATTGCGAGTTGCAGGGCTATGCCCGCCGCGCACCCAATGCCGAGCCGCCGCTGGCGGATATCGTGTCGTATCTCGTGCGCGAGGAGTTGACGGGCGCACCGCCGCCTGCATCCATCCGCACGCTGGTCGACACCGCGCGCCCGTGGGTGGCACAGCACATCGCCAAGAACAAAGCATCGCTGGCCGAAGCAGTGATGAGCCAGAAGGATTTCTCTAACGTGGTGCAGCATTTGCTCTACGACATGGAGCTGCTGGCCGACCTGCCGCTGGTGGAAGATGAAGACGGCGAGCGCAGTGATTCGCCGGATGTGCAAGGCCACCACAAGGACGACCACGCCGAAGACGATGCGCAGCAGGATTCTGCCGAATCGTTGCAGCAGCGTGGCCAGAGCAGCGAAACGCAGGACGGCGAACCGCAGGAAGGCACCGGCGACCCCGAGGCCGATGGCGAAACGCAGGAAGATAACAAACAACGCGACAAATCGCCGCGCAGCGCCCCCAACCGCGCCAACTATTTCGCCGAAGGTGGCAGCGGCTACCACGCCTACACGCTGAAGTTCGATGAGGTGATCGAAGCCGATGCGCTGGCGCCGGTGGATGAACTCAATCGCCTGTTCGAGCAGTTGATGCAGAAAGTTCGGCAGTACCACACCGTCACCTCGCGCCTCGCGACTAAGTTGCAGCGTTTGCTGCTGGCGCAACAAGCGCGGCAATGGATCTATGAGCTTGAGGATGGGCTCATCGACAATGCGCGCCTCGCCAGCATCGTGGTGCGGCCCGAAACGAAGACCATTTACAAGATCGAGAAGGACAACGAGTTCCGCGATACGGTCGTCACGTTGCTCATCGATAACTCGGGCAGCATGCGTGGGCGGCCCATTACCATCGCTGCCCTCTCCGCTGATATTCTTGCACGCACGCTCGAGCGTTGCGGCGTGAAGGTCGAGATCCTTGGCTTCACCACGCGCGACTGGAAGGGCGGCTTCGCGCGCAAGGCATGGCTGGATGCCGGGCGAAGCGCTGACCCGGGGCGACTCAATGACCTGCGCCATATCATCTACAAATCAGCCGACCAGCGGCTCAACCGCGCCCGCCGCAACCTCGGCCTGATGCTGAAGGACGGGCTGCTGAAAGAGAACATCGACGGC
>JBEIOT010000086.1:0-8016 GCA_040377415.1 Azospirillum sp.
CGCCACGGCAGGGCCTGCTCAGAAACGCTGGACAGCGCCGCAACGCCATCGGTGTTCACTTCCTGCAATTGCTCGATCCATTTAAGCAGACCGTTAATTTCGGTGCCGTAATGCGCGACTTCCGCATCGCTCAAGCGGATGCGGGCGAGTTTGGCAATTTTCTTCACTTCTTTTTCGGTAAGGGCCATGGGCGGGGTTTGTAGCGCCTGCTGCCCAAAATGCAAGCAAAGGCTTGACGGGGCGGCAGAAACTGCGAGTTTGCGGGCCATGAGCACCCATGCCCCCTTCTACAATATCGCCGAATTCAAGGCCGCGATGCCCCCCAAAGGCCGCATCGTGGCGCTGGATGTGGGCAGCACCACCATCGGCATCGCCACCTGCGACGATAACCGCATCATCGCCAGCGGCAACCTCACCATCACCCGTCGCAAATGGTCCGCCGATAAAGGCGCATTGGCGGCCATGATCGAAGGCAATGGCGTGGTCGGCATCGTCATCGGCTATCCGCTGAACATGGATGGCACCTCAGGCGCCCGCGCTCAGGCCACCCGTGCCTTCGCTCGTACCCTGCAAGAAGAATTCGACCTGCCGCTTTTGCTGTGGGACGAGCGCATGAGCACGCAGGCCGTGGTGCGGATGATGGAGAAGGAAGCCGACCTGAGCCGTGCGCGGCGCGACGAGTTGGTGGATAAGCTTGCCGCCAGCTATATTCTGCAAGGCGTGCTGGATGCGCTCAGCGCGAGTGGCCAGAGCCACTGATCCGCTTGTGGTGCTGCGCTAAACTGTTCGGGTAATCCGCGATCGCCTTTTCCAACAATGCCGGGTCCGCCGCGATGCGTTCGCATTCCAATGCCACGGACCGGAAATGTTCAGTTGCCGCAAACTTGCTCACACCTTCCGGCAAGGTTCCCACGCTGCAGGTTGCGGCTTCATAAACCGAAAGCGACGCTTTAGGCTTGGCGCTCCACAAACGGGGAAAGCTTTTGTATTCGCCATGCCCTTCCTGCCCGCTTAGTTGCACAAGCAGGTTCATCGCACGACGGGCTGGAACAGTATTCTTTGCCATGCACCCCCTCTAGCAGTCCCATGTGACAGCTTCATGACAAAAAGAATTATCTTGCTGCCGATTTGGGCCGACCGCTACGCTCGTACGTACGTATGTACGCGAGTGATTCCATTTTGATCTTCCTTAGCGCCTTCCTGGTGGGTAGCATTCCGTTCGGCGTGCTGCTGGCCAAATGGTTCGGCCTGGCCGATCCGCGTACCATCGGTTCGGGCAATATCGGCGCCACCAACATGCTGCGCACCGGCAACAAGAAGGTCGCGCTGCTCACGCTGCTGCTCGACGGGCTCAAAGGCGTCCTGCCCGTGCTGTTCGTTTCGTGCACCCTGCGCGGCGGTCCGGCGCTTGAAGCCATGGCACTGCTCGGCGCCGTACTTGGCCATTGCTTCACCCCATGGCTCAAATTCAAAGGCGGTAAGGGTGTCGCCACCGCGCTGGGCGGTATCATTGCCCTGCACCCGCCCATTGGTGCGCTCACCTGCGTCGCGTGGCTCTGCGTCGCCGCTGTCACGCGTTATGTATCGGTGGCTTCCATCGCCGCCGGTTTCGCCATGGCGGCGTTCGCTTCGGCGTGGCTTGGCGTGTATGCGACTGGCTTGCTGCTCATCGTGGCCCTCATCATCGCTTACAAACACCGCCCGAACATCGAGCGACTGCGCGCGGGCACCGAACCGAAGCTGGGGGCGAAAAAGCATGCATAACTTCATCAGTAACCCAACCCTTCGCGGTACCGATCCCATCGACGCGCTACGCCTGATCCGCAGCGAGAACGTGGGTCCGATGACGTTCTTCCAGCTGGTGAAGTTCTGCGGTTCGGTCGCCAAAGCCATCGAGATGGCACCGGGTCTGAGTCAACGCGGCGGGCGCAAAAAACCCATACGCATCGCCAGCAAGGCAGATGCCGAGAAAGAGTTCGAAGCACTCACCAAATTCGGTGCGAAATTGCTACTGTTCGGGCAGCCGGAATATCCGCGTTTGCTGCAGACGATTGCTGATGCGCCGCCCGTTTTAACGGTGCGCGGCCACCTGCATTTATTTGCGCATGAGCGCCTTGTCGGCGTGGTCGGCGCGCGTAACGCCAGCGCCAATGGCTGCGCCTTTGCGCGCAAGCTGGCGGGCGAGCTCGGCGCTGAAAAATATACCGTTGTTTCCGGCCTTGCCCGCGGTATCGATGCGCATGCCCATCGTGGCTCGCTGGCCACCGGAACCGTCGCCGTTATCGGCGGTGGTATCGACAATATTTATCCGCCCGAGAATGAGACGTTGTTCAACGAAATCGCGGAGACGGGCGCCATCATTTCCGAGCTGCCATTCGGCATGAAACCGCACGCGCATTCGTTCCCCGGTCGCAACCGCATCATCGCGGGCATGACGCGCGGTGTCGCGGTCATCGAAGCCAGCCAAAAATCGGGTTCGCTCATCACCGCGCACGATGCGCTGGATTATGGTCGCGAAGTGTTCGCCGTGCCGGGCTCGCCGATGGACCCACGCTGCGCAGGCACCAACGCGCTCATCAAACAAGGCGCCACCATGCTGGAATCGGCGCGTGATATCGTCAGCGCCTTGCTTCCCATGGGTAATCTGCCGCTGGCCGAAGCTGATACCGGTGGCTTCAGCGAACCCCACGCAAACCCCAGCGACGATATGCTGCGCGACGCGCGTGACGCGGTGACACAAGCGCTGAGCCCAAGCCCGACATTATTAGAGGAGGTCTTGCAAAGCACCGGCCTCACACCCCATCTGCTGATGGCGGTTTTGCTTGAATTCGAACTCGCCGGGCGGTTACAACGCCACCCCGGCGCCAAGGTAAGCCTGAAATTTGACACTGAGAAAGAATCTGCATGAGCCACGCTGTCGTCGTCGTCGAATCGCCCGCCAAAGCGAAGACCATCAACAAATACCTCGGGAATGATTACACCGTGCTAGCCAGCTACGGCCATGTGCGCGACCTGCCGAGCAAAGACGGATCGGTCGAGCCCGACAACGATTTCGCCATGCATTACGAGGTCGATGCCGACAGCAAAAAGCAAATTACCGCGATCGCCAATGCCCTCAAGGGTTCCGACATGCTTTACCTCGCGACCGACCCCGATCGCGAAGGTGAAGCGATTTCGTGGCACGTGCTTGAGGCGCTGAAAGAAAGCAAAAAGCTGCCCAAAGACATCGGCGTGAAGCGCATCGTGTTCCACGAAATTACCAAGAAAGCCATCACCCACGCCATCGAGAATCCGCGCGATATCGACATGGATCTGGTGAACGCCCAACAAGCGCGCCGTGCGCTCGATTACCTCGTGGGCTTCACCCTGTCGCCCGTGCTGTGGCGCAAGCTGCCGGGCTCGCGCTCGGCGGGTCGCGTGCAATCGGTGGCGCTGCGTTTGATCTGTGAACGCGAAGCGGAAATCGAGATCCACCAGCCGCGCGAATACTGGGATATTGGCGTCAATCTCATTGGCGGCAGCAACCAGAATTTCAAAGCCCGCGTCGTTGAGTTCGATGGCGAGAAACTGGAAAAATTCACGCTGAATAACGAAGCGCTCGCCCGCAAGGCCGAAGCCGCGATTAAATCCAGCGCGTTCCGCGTCAGCAGCATCACGCCCAAGACCACGCGTCGCATGCCGTTCGCGCCGTTCTCGACCTCGACGCTGCAAATGGAAGGCTCGCGCAAGCTGGGCTTTGGTGCCAAGCGCACCATGCAGGTCGCACAAAAGCTCTACGAGGAAGGTCTCATCACCTACATGCGTACCGATGGCGTGACCGTTTCGGCGGATGCCATTGAACAAGCACGTGGCCTCATCAGCCGCGAGTATGGCCCGCAATATGTGCCGGCTGAAGCGCGCGTGTTCAAAAGCAAAATTAAGAATGCGCAGGAAGCGCACGAAGCCATTCGCCCGACCGATCTGCTGCGCAAAGTCAGCGATATCGGCCATGCGCCCGACAGCGAATATGCACGCCTGTACGACCTCATCTGGAAGCGCATGATGGCCAGCCAAATGGAAATGGCCGTCTACGACCAGATGGCCGTGGAGATGCAAGATACCACGCACAAGCACACGTTGCGCGCCAACGGTTCGGTACTGAAATTCGACGGATTCACCCGCGTGTATCAGGAAGAAGTCGAAGAAGACGAGAAGAAGCCGGAAGATGGCGATGACGCCGAGCCGACCAGCTCGCAGCGCCTGCCCGCGCTCATCATCGGCGAAGCCGTGAAAGCCAGCGACGTGGAAGCCGCGCAGCACTTCACCCAACCGCCGCCGCGTTACTCCGAAGCATCGCTGGTGAAGCGCTTGGAAGAACTCGGCATCGGTCGCCCTTCGACCTATGCCAGCATCATCTCCGTACTCGGCGATCGTGGCTATGTAGTGCTGGAAAAGCGCCGCTTCCTCGCCGCGCCGCTTGGTCGCATCGTCACCGCGTTCCTCGTGTCGTTCTTCGATAAATACGTCGAATACAACTACACCGCCGGGCTCGAAGAGAACCTCGATCTGGTGGCCGATGGCGAGCGCGAATGGAAAAAAGAGCTACAGGATTTCTGGAAAGATTTCTCCGCACGCATCGAAGAATCGAAAAAACTCACCATCACCGAAGTACTCGACAAGGTCGACACCATCCTCGAGCCGTACATCTTCGGCGTGGGCGAAGCAGCGGCGAAAGCCCGCGTGTGCCCCACCTGCAATACGGGTCGCCTCGCGCTTAAGACCGGCAAATTCGGCAGCTTCCTTGGCTGCTCGAACTACCCCGAATGCAAATACACCCGCCAGCTTTCCGCCGGTGGCGACACGCCAAGCTCCGATGGCGCCAATGGCGAGGTCATGGAGTTCCCCAAAACGTTGGGCAACCACCCCGATAACGGCGAAATCATCACCCTGCGCAAAGGCCCGTATGGCGTTTATGTGCAGTTGGGCGAAGCCGAGAAGCCCAAGCGCACCAGCCTGCCCAAAGGCATGCAGGCCAGCGCGGTCGATCTCGAGAAAGCCATCTCGCTTCTCTCGCTGCCGCGCGAAGTGGGCCCGCACCCCGAAACCGGCGAGATGATCACCGCCAGCATCGGTCGTTTCGGCCCCTACCTGTTCTACCAAAAAGCCTATGCCAACCTTGGTGCCGGCGACGACATTTTGACCATCGGTATGAACCGTGCCGTGACCGTCATTGCCGAGGCCGCCGAGAAGCGTGCAGCCCGTGGCGAGCGCGGTGGCGTAAGCACGCTGAAGGACCTTGGCGTTCACCCGACCAACGGCGAGAAAATTGCTGTGTTAAAAGGACGTTACGGCCCGTACATCAAGTTCGGCAAGAAGAACGTGACCCTGCCGAAAGGTACTGAAGTCGAAAGCTTCACGCTGGAAGAAGCGCTGAAATTGTTGCCTGCGGTCGCTGGCAAAAAGAAGGCAGCGAAGAAGAAAGCTCCGGCCAAAAAAGCAGCCGTGAAAACGGCGGCCAAAACGGTCGCCAAAGCGGCAGCAAAAAAAGCCCCCGCCAAAAAGGCTGCGCCGAAAAAAGCCGCTGCCAAAAAACCGGCGGCGAAGAAAAAAGCTGCCAAGTAAGACCGACTGCGTTAGGAAGCATTTATGAGCACTGCCATCATCTACCAACCGGCCAAGACCGCCATGCAACAAGGCAAGCGCAAGACGCATGTCTGGCTGCTGGAATTCAACCGCAATCAGCCGATGACACCCGACGCGCTGATGGGCTGGACCACGATGAACGAGACCATTCCTGGCCAGCTGCATCTGAAGTTCGCGACGAAAGACGAAGCCATCGCTTACGCTGAGGCGCACGGCATCACCTACGAGGTGCGCGAGCCCAAGCCTGCGCGCGTCGGCCCCAAATCCTATGCCGAGAATTTCAGCTTTACCAAGCGCAAGGCGTTCGGCGGCAACGCGTAAGCTGTTGCTTTTTGGCCAAATTGGTTCGCGCCTATCGCGCAAATTCCCGGCCATCTGTCATCAATCTGTCATAATCTGCGCGTATAGTGTACATTGAGCAGACCCAAGAGAGAGGCCTTTGATCATGAAACGTTTTACCGTCCCTTGCGATTTCAACGGCGTGAAACACCCGTTCCATGTGTACATCGGCGAACCGCACCCGAAAAAGCATCTCCTGCAATTCCAGGGTTGGTGGCTAAGCTCGGAGCGCGGCGGCAACATTCCGCAGGACGTGATGGACAGCTTTGAAAAGCTGTTCAAGATCAGCCAGGAAAACAACGTGTCGTTTGAGGATCTGTGTGTCTACGCATTGGGCGCAGCACAACAAGAAGGCGGCGCGACCGCCACATAACGAGGGGTTGATGGCCGCATGGCCGATACCGAACAGAACGAACCCACCCTGACCCAACTGGCCCGCGAAGCGCAGGCGCTGGACGACGCCATTGCGCGCGCAGCGGACGAGCTCAACGCCATTAGCGCTGCGGCCAGCGAGGCCGATCGCCTCGCCGATCAGGACGAAGATAACTGCACCATCCACGAGGTTTCGGGCATTGGCCGCTATGCCATTCCCAGCGAGCCCGGCTGGGCCGCACTGCTCGATGTGGTGCACGATAAATCCGTCGACATCAATTATTCGCCCACCGAATACCCCGTGTTCGATGGCATCATTCAGGACATCACCAAAAGCCCGTTCCTGGAAGATCCCGACGAGCCGAAATACGATAGCCGCACTTTCATTCATCTGCGCGACAACATCGCCGCGGTGCGCAACTTCCTGATGCAGACCTACTATGCCGACACGCCCGAGGGCATGAGCAGCATCGACGCGCGCCGCGCGCTGGAAGAGATCGCCACGTTCGTGGGTGAAGGGTTATCGAACAACCTGCGCTATGCCGGCATCATCGGTTACCACGACCTGAACAAGCCGTTCCTTGACCTGAGCCAGGCCAGCAAGCCCGACGGCAAAGGCGCGCAGTATATTTACGAAGAGATCCTGAAGCATCAACGCCAGAGCAACTGGTGGCGCCCGTTCGCCGCCGTGGTCGCTATGTTCGGCGGCAAGAAGCCCGAAGACTGGATGCTGCCGGGCGCGATGAACACGCCGTTCACGGAATCGAATGTCGCCATCGCCGAGAAGGGCCATCTTGCAGAAGAAGCGGTGGCGCTGCGCCTGCGCAACCTTGAGACCGAGCGCGACGCATTGGCATTGGCGATGGAGGACACCGCGCTGGCTGTGGACATGGAAGCCATGGGCAATCAGCTGCTGGCCACGGTTGATCGCCTGAACGATGTGACACAGCTGTCGGAGCCCGTGCAGCGCCGCGCTATCGACATCGCGAAGGATATCCTGCGCAAACTGAAAGTGACCATCGGCGATAAGAACCTGCTCGATGGCTTGCACATGAATCCGCAAGATGACCGCCAAGCCCTCGGCGGCGTTCTTGGCGCCGCGCATGTGTACGAGCGCCTGCTGGCGTGGGGCCGTGGCATCGATGCGTCGATCGCACAGCACCCGTCCATCATGGCGGCCACGCAAGCGGTGGGCCAGTTGGGCTACATGGCCAAGGTCGAAGCGCTGCGCGTGGCGCAGTCCATCGGCAATACGGTATTGGCCGATCGCATCGGCGCGCGCATCGCTGCCCTGCCCCCCATTTATAAGAATGTGAACGCCGCGACGTTCGGTGAGCTGCTTAACCGCGTCGAAGGCGGTATCGATACGGTGCTGAACCGTATTCAGGAGATCAACGGCCCCGGCGCGGCTGTCGGCCACACGCCGTCGAAGGATCTTGGCAGCTACATGACCGGTGCGCCCATCGCGGGCCTTTCCATGCAGCTCACCGGCGATGGCGCCAATCGCGACAGCGTCGGCAAGCGCAACATGGAAGTGATGGCGGCCGAAGAAGCCGTGGCGCAGGCACAAGCCGCGCGCATCCAGAGCCAAACGGCCGAGCGTGCGCGCAGCCAGGGCCAGTCGCCGCAGCAGGCGACGCGCAATACCCGTGGCCAACAAAGCGTGCAGCAGGCGCGCCAGCA
>JBEIOT010000256.1:0-1696 GCA_040377415.1 Azospirillum sp.
GAAATTGGCGGTGGGGGCAATGATGAGGTATTTCGCACCATCGGGCAGGGCAGCTTTCGCATCGGCGCGATGCGTGTCGTTCGTCCACAGACCGGGGTAGGGCAGTTTGCCGGTGTGTAGCTGGGCTGCGTATTGTTCAACCTTTGCTATGGGCTCGTCGCTGCCGCGGAAGCGGTGACGATATTGTGTGCGCAGCACGAACGGCGTGGCGGAACCGCGCATGTCCCACACGCTGTGCCAACGCAGGCCAATTACTTGTTTCAGCAGGTCGATCCAGTGGCCGCTGAATTTCTTTTTTCGCAGGCGGATGAGTTTTTCCAACAGCGGATAGGCTTCATAAAGCGGGGCGGAAAGTTCGCTGGTAGCAATGGTCACGCGCGCTTGCGGATGCGCGGCTTCGATGTGGCGTAGCAAGGCGGTGGCCAGCACGGCGTCGCCAATGCGGGTGGGCGCAATGAATAGGATGCGGTGTGATTCCATGAGCCCGTCTATAGCCTATCCCGTGCGTATGCCAAGCGCGATGCGCTCGCTCTTACTTAATGGGCCTTCATTCTTATCGAAAACCGATACGTTCCGGCGCATGCTTGCTTTGAATGGAGGCTTTTATGGTTACCGATAGCGAACGTAATTATCGTGGTACGAATTTCGCCGTTGTTACAATGCTAGTGCTGCTTGTGCTGGTCGGCGGATATTTCCTCGTTGCGAACCTGAATGATATTCAGGATGACCCAGCAAGAAGCGCTGTCACGGACAATGTCGAAGCTGCGACCAATCCTGGCGCGCAATAAAAAAACCGGACGGTGTTAGCCGCCCGGCTTTTTTTAACAAGGCCTCAATACTAGGCTTTGCGTAGCATGCGTGCCAGCCAGATGAGCAGGCAAGCACCGATGAAGCCTGAGATAAGCAGGCCTATCCAGCCGCCACCAAGGCTGATGCCAAGAAGGCCGAACAGGAAGCTGGCGACGATCGAGCCAACGATTCCGAGGATGATATTGGTCAGAAGTGAGTCGGCCGATTTCATGAAGTTCGAGGCAAGCCAACCTGCCACGCCGCCAACAGCGATCACGATAAGCCAATGCATAAGCGGATCCATTCAGTACTCCTTGGGTAAAATTAACAACCTGCTAGGCATAGCATCATGCATGCGTGCACTCAACGCGGCGACATGCAGCGCAATATAAAGGTGGATGAGTGGTTAAACTTGCAGCTGCCGCTCGTGCCAGCGTTTTTCGCCGCGCATCAGCAGTAGCGTGCCCACACCTAGTACAAGGAAGCCCAGCGTGATGGGTTTGAGGGTGCCATCATACATCTGTCCGATGAGGGTGCCCAGACCCAGCGAGATGATAGAGCTCGTGGCGCCCATGATGGCGCTGGCCATACCGGCAATGTGGCCCATGGGCTCCATAGCGATGGCGTTGAGGTTGCCGAACATAAGGCCGAATGCAAAGAACAGCACCGCCGCGTAGCCCACGAACATCCACAGCGTGATGGGGGTGACGTAATGCAATGCGTAGAACGCGGCGGACGCGACGACGATAGCGCCCATGGAACGCGTGCAGATATAGCGCATGCCGTATTTGCCGACGAATTTCGAGTTCGCCAGCGATGCGACACCAAGCACTAATGCTAAGCCGCCGAAATAGAGCGCGAAGTCTTCGCCGACGCCGAATTGGTCCTGGAATATCTGCTGGCTGGC
>JBEIOT010000167.1:0-4314 GCA_040377415.1 Azospirillum sp.
CGGAGCTGGGGGATACTTATCCCCCACGCGCGCCTGCGCCATTAAAAACCGGCTTGCATTTTCTTTTTCGTTGCGTATGGTGCGCGCCTACCGGATGTGTGAGCGGGCGTAGCTCAGTGGTAGAGTGTCACCTTGCCAAGGTGAATGTCGAGAGTTCGAATCTCTTCGCCCGCTCCATTCCAACAGTAAAAAAGGCGCTCCGCGAGGGGCGCCTTTTTTACTGTTGGAATGGGTTGGTTCGCTTTTAGCGCATCATGATGAGGCCGTTATTGTTGACGCTGGCGGCGCTGCTGGCGGCGGCCACTTCGTCCCAGTGCACGGCGCTGGTCGGGATCAGTTTCGTTTGCGTGGTCTTTCCCTCGCCCGGCGTATCGCAGGCGGCGGTGAGAAGCAGTAGGCTGGCAATCAGCAGTCGTTGCATGGTCATCCCCGTTAAAGCGAGTTTCAGCGCATTTGCTTGGCCGAGCCGCTTTTTTGTTCTTGAGGGTGTTATGCGCGAGCGCGAGGGCAATGAGAATCGCCCATTGCGAAGCCGGGTCATGCGCTAGACGCATACGTGTAAGGTATTGAAAGTCCTAACCTACTTCGTAGCCGTTGCTACTGGAAGGGGCGATATTGGCGCGACCGATGGGGGCACCGCTGGGCACATCGCCGGCATACATGACGCCCGCACCTTGTGCTGCTTGACGGCATTCATCGACCGAACGCTGCACGGCCTGCAGGAATTTATCGGCGAGGCCGCCAGCTTTGCCGGTGCCGCCAAATTGCACGATAGGCTTGGTCGCCAGACCGCAACTTTCCATTTTCATGCCACCGGTCACATCCCATGTTAGCGGGAACGGACCAATAAAGCCGGGCTTGCCACCCATGGCCTGGGCCGTGGCTTGCATTTGTTGGGCGGAACGTTGCTGTAAGTCATCTGCCATACTGCGAGCATAACAAAGTTTTGTGACGGTTTGATGACGATGCCTAAAGTTTTAGGCAATTTTTGGCCCTAGTTGGGGCGCACGAGCTGATAGGGGCTATCGAGCGAAAAGGCTGGAACATCAATATGAAAGCGTTCGCCAGCGGGCGTTTCCATTTCATATTCGCCAAGCATGATACCCGAGCTAGTGCCCAGGGCCGTGCCGCTGGTGTAGCGATATTGCTCGCCGGGTTTCAGCACCGGTTGTTCGCCAATGACGCCCTGCCCGCGCACTTCTTGCGTGAGGCCGTGGGCGTCGGTGATCTTCCAGTGGCGGTTCAGCAGTTGCACGGTCTCGTCGCCGGTGTTCTCAAGCTGGATGGTATAGGCCCAGACGAAGTGGTCCTCGTCGGGCTCGGAATGTTGATCCAAGAACTGCGGGCTGGCGGTGACTTTGATGGAGTGTGTAACTTTGCTGAACATACCTCACCATATAAGGTCGGGTATGGGCTTGGCAAGCGGCGACGGACGCAAACCCATCAAGCCTTGATAAACCTAGGCATCGCGCGCGAGCACTTCGCCGATGCGCGAAAGCATGGCGGCACCTTTTTCGAATTGTTCGCGCGTGATGTATTCGTCGGGCTGGTGGGCCTGGTCGATACTGCCCGGCCCGCAAATGACGGTGGGGAAGCCATAATCGCCCATGGCGCCGCCTTCGGTGCCGTAGTTGACGGCGGTGGTCGGCTCGTTGGAACCCGCGAGGTAGGAGGCAAGCGAGAGATACGCCGCGCCTTCCTGCCGCTTGAGCCCGTGCACATGGCCCAACTGCGTGGTGGTGATGGTGCAACCCGCATAGGCGCGCTGCAGTTCGGCGATGGTGACTTGGTAGGCCTGCACAACATCGGCGACGGCGCGGCCGGGCATGGGACGTACCTCCCACAGAATTTCGGCACGATCGGGGATGATGTTGCGCGCGGTGCCCGAGCGCAGCACGCCCACATGCACGGTGCTGTAGTTGCTGGGGAAGCGGCCATGGGGTGCGGCAGTCGCACGTTCCGCTTCGTTGATGGCTTCCAGCGCGAGCGATAATTTGCTGGCGATGTAGAGCGCGTTCACGCCGTCCTCGGGTTTGCTGGAATGGCCTGCTTTGCCGGTAATTTCGGTGCGGAAGGAATCGATGCCTTTGTGCTCGTCGACCACTTGCATCATCGTGGGCTCGCCGACGATGATGAGTTGCGGCTTGATATTGCGGGCGGTGAATTCCTTCGCCATCGGCTCGGCGCATTTGCAGCCGATCTCTTCGTCGTGACTGAAAGCGAACCAGACCGGACGCTTGAGATCGAGCTTTAAAAACTCTGGCACTTGCGCCAGCGCGAGGGCGATGAAGCCTTTCATGTCGGATGCGCCGCGGCCATACAATTTGCCATCGCGCTCGAGGAGCGTGAAAGCGGTCTGCGCACCCTCGCCGCCGGTCCATTGCTGGCCTTCAACGGGCACGACATCGGTATGGCCGGAAAGGATGATGCCGCCTTGCATGTCGGGACCGATGCGGGCGATGAGCGACGTCTTGTTCTTGCCGCCGTGATTTTCCTGTACGCGCTGGTGCCAGACCCCATGCTGGTCGAGGTAGTTCTCGACCCATTCGATGAGTTGCAGGTTGGATCGTTCGCTGACGGTATCGAACCCGACGAGCTTTTCGAGGATGGCTTCGGCGCGGTTTGTGGGATCGAAACTCATGCGGCCTTTGGCGGTTCCATGAGGCGCGGCAGATCGCCGATGAGGCCCATGGCGTGACGCATGAAGACTTGTTTCAGACGCGGCATGTGGTTCACGGCGCTCATACCGGCGCGGCGGATGAGTGACATGCCTGGCAGGTCATTGCTGAACAGGCGGTTCAGGATGTCGGTGCTGGCGGTCATGCTGACGGAATCGAATTTACGCCAGCGCTGGTAGCGCGCGAGCATGGTGACGGAGCCCAGATCGAGGCCGACGGATTTTTGTTCCTCGAGTAATTGCGCCAGCACGGCGACGTCGCGATAGCCGAGGTTGACGCCTTGGCCGGCGATGGGGTGGATGCCGTGCGCGGCATCGCCCACCAGCACAAAACGCTCGGCGGTGAAATCTTCGGCGTGCATGAGCACCAGCGGGTAGCTGAATTTTTTGCCGACGGTTTTAGCGGTGCCCCATACGCTGGTGTCGGCAGCGCCAAGGCGGCGTTGCAGTTCGCGGTCGAACTCGGCATCCGGCAGCGCTAGATATTGCGGCGCATCTTTCTCGTTCTCGGTCCACACGATGCCGGAGCGGTTGACGCCGTCTTTCGGTTTCAGCGGCAATGCAGCGAACGGGCCGCAGGGATAGAATTTTTCCAGCGCGAGGCCGTGATGCGGCAGCTCGTGATGGATGACGCAGACGATGGCGGTCTGCTCGTACGCAATTTTTCGGCTCGCGATGCCCGCCTTTTCGCGCAGGCCACTGAAGCGGCCATCGGCAGCGATGATGAGGGCGGTCTCGATGGTGTCGCCGGATTCGAGCTGCGCGGTGGCGTGTTTTGCATCGGCTCGGTAGCTGGTCACTTTGCCTTCGACATGCGTGATGCCTGCTTGTGCTTCGAGCGCGAGGAAAAGGCCGCGGCGTAAGATGGCGTTCTCGACGATGTAGCCGAAGGGCTCGCCGACCTCTTCGTCGGAGTAATGCACGAAGCCCGGCTTTTCGCCTTCGCAGACGCGGATGTCGTGGATGGGTTGAGCGTGCGGCGCGATGTGCGGCCATGCGCCGATGCGTTCCAGAATACGCACCGAGCCTTGGGCGATGGCGCTGGTGCGACCATCGAAACTATCGTCGAGCTGTTTGGCGCGCGGCAATGGGTCGACCACGGTGACGGCAATGCCTGCTTGCGCGGCCGCGATGGCCAGCGCGTTGCCGACCAATCCGCCACCGGCGATGAGAATTTCACTGCTTTTGGGTGCGCCCATGCGCTTGTTCTAGCATGGCATTGCTGCAAATGCTAGGGGTTGGCCATGCTGCCGCTCACGTTCCATCCCCTGTTCGTCATGCTGCCCATCTTCGCCGGGTTGGCCGGGCTTTTTGGCTTTGCCAGCGCCAGCGCTGCGGCCTCGCGCCACTATGCATTGAGCGCCAGTTTGGCCATCGCGCTGGGTGTGGCGCTGCTAACGTTCCTTACGTGGTTCGGCGGGCCGGATTATTTGTTCGGCGCGCTGCTGCGGGCGGGGCTTGCCATTATGTTGGCACAAATTATTGCGGCATCGCTGCTCGACCGCGCGCGTTCGCTGGGTCTTATTATTGGTAGCATTGCGGGTAGCTTTGCCATCCTGACGTTGCTCATTGACGAAGGGCCGATGCTGCTGCCACTGCTTTCGCGCACAGCATGGTTGCTGGCGTGCCTGATCGCA
>JBEIOT010000107.1:0-6867 GCA_040377415.1 Azospirillum sp.
AGGGCCGCGGCCGACGCCTCCAGCCGCGCCAGGTGGCGGTCGCGCAGGGGGACGCGCCCGTCCACGGCGCGCATCGTCTCGAAGAGGCCCTCACCCCAGCGCACACCCGGGTCGTCGATCGGGAGCCGCGCGTCGGCGGGCGCCACCAGCGCGCCGTCGAGCCAGACGACCCTCATCGGCCCGCGCGCGGCCGGTGCGCGCGGGCGTGTGTGAGAATGCCCCCCGCAAGAGCCACGGGGCAGGGGATCGCTCCACGCCGCACGCGGCTGACGCTAGCACCGCCCGAAGGGGGCAGCATGAGACAGACCATCGCCTTCCAGGCCACGGGGTTCGACTGCTCGCCGGTCACCGTCGAGATCGACGAGGACGGCGAGGCGCCCGACCCGGAGGCGCTGCCCGTCGCGCTGCTCGCCTTCGAGAGCGGCGCCAACGTCGTGCTGACGCTCCCCCTGGCGATCGCGGACGCCGAGAACATGATGAACGCGTTCACCCAGGCCGAGCCGTTCCGGCAGGAGATGGGCGACGCGGGGAGCTGGGAGCCGCAGCCGTCCGGCTTGCCCGAGGGCCTGTTCTGGGCGCTGCAGCCGAACGTCGTCGGCGTCTCCGTGACCCCGCCGCAGAACACCGCCGACGGTCTCGTCCCCCATTGGACGCTATGGCTTGAACACGCTGGAGCACCAGCCCGCCAAGATCGCGGCGATGGAGGGTCATTGGGAAACGTCCGACAATGTGCCGCTGGTGTTGTTCGGCTGGCCGGATGCCATCAACAAGTCGAACCGCTATGCGCTGGAATTACCGGGTGTGGCGAGTTTCATTCTCACGCATGACGTGCGCGGTATCATCAAGGGCATCAACGAATTCGCCGAGCATCCGCCGGTGGCGCCGGTGTTCTTTGCCTTCCGCATCATGGTGGGTGTGGGCATGCTGATGCTACTCGTGTCGTGGGCGAGCGCGTGGCAGCTCTGGCGCAAGCAGCGCGTGAACGAGGCGACGCAATGGGTGTTGTTGGGCATGGCATTCAGCGGCTGGGTGGCCGTGGTCGCGGGGTGGTACACCACGGAGATCGGCCGCCAGCCCTACCTTGTGCAAGGCGTGTTGAAAACGGCGGATGCCGTGACCACTGTGCCGGGCGGCATGGTGGCGGGCACGCTGATCGCGTATCTCGTGATCTATCTCATCCTCATCGCGGCCTATATTAAAGTAGTGTTCTACCTCGCTCGCAAGGCATGCGATGGCGGCAAGAAGCTGGATGAAAAAGCCTTTAGTTCGGCGGCCGTGAAGAAAGCAGTGGAGGGCGAGCTATGAGCGGCACGGAACTGACGGGGCTGGCATTCTATCTGCCGATCATTTTTGTCGGGCTCATGGGTGTTTCTATGCTGCTTTACGCTGTGCTCGATGGGTTCGACCTTGGCGTAGGCATGTTGTTCGCTGGCAGTAACGATGCCGAGCGCGACCGTATGCTGGCCAGCATCGGCCCGTTCTGGGATGCCAATGAGACGTGGCTGGTGTTGGGCGTGGGCATTCTGCTCATCGCGTTCCCGATGGCGCATGGAGTCATTCTCACGGCGCTGTATCTGCCTGTGACTATCATGCTGTTCGGCCTCATCGCGCGTGGCGTGGCGTTCGATTTCCGCGCCAAGGCGCGTGCCGAGCATAAGCGGCGCTGGGATATCACGTTCTGCCTCGGCTCGCTGGTAGCCAGCTTTGCGCAGGGCTTCATGCTGGGGCAATACATCATTGGATTTGGCTATGCGCCGTTGCAGCTCGCGTTCAGCGCACTCATTGGCGCGTGCGTGTGTGCTGGTTATATTCTCATCGGTGCGTGCTGGCTGATCCTGAAGACCGAAGGGCCGCTGCAGAAGCGTGCGGTGCGCTGGGCGCGTCGTGCATTATTGGCGGCAGGCGTTGGTGTGCTGCTGGTTTCGGTGGCGACGCCGTTCGTTAGCCCGCGCATTTTCGAGCGTTGGTTCACCTTGCCCAATATCATTGGTCTTGCGCCCATTCCGTTATTCACGTTGATGCTGTTCGTGGCCATGCTGTGGCTGCTGAAGCACCTGCCCATGAAGGAAGACCGCTTTGCATGGGCGCCATTTGCCATGGTCATCGGCATCGTGGTGCTATGCTTCATCGGTTTGGCTTACAGCTTCTTCCCCTACATCGTACCTGAGCGCATGACGGTGTGGGAAGCAGCGAGCGCGACCGAATCGTTGCTGGTGATCTTCGTGGGCGTGGCAGTGGTGCTGCCCGTCATCCTTGCTTATAATTTCTTCAGTTATCGCGTGTTCAGCGGCAAGGCGACCGACCTGAACTACGACTAGATAAGCCCGAAGCTCTTGAAGGAATAGTGGCCCGCATCGGTGATGATGACATGGTCATGCACGGCGACGTTGATGGTCTTGGCGGCCTCGACGATCTTCTGCGTAATGTCGATGTCGGCCTGACTCGGGGTGGGGTCGCCGCTGGGGTGGTTATGCAGCAGGATAATGGCACTGGCGCTAAGTTCCAGCGCACGCTTCACCACCTCGCGCGGGTAGACCGGCGTGTGGTTCACGGTGCCTTTTTGCATGACTTCATCGGCAATCAGCGCGTGGCGGTTGTTCAAGAACAGCACGCGGAATTCTTCGATCTTGGCTTTGCCCATGGCCAGCTTGCAATAGTCGAGCAGGGCGCTCCAGCTCTGGATGACCGGCTGGTCGCCGATCTCGTGCTTCAGCAGGCGCTGCGAGGAGACCCGCACGGTTTTCAACGCGGAGATCACTGCATCGCCGACCTCGTCGATGCCGCGCAGGGCAGATTCTTCGGCGTAAACGACCTTATCGAAGCTGCCGAACTGCTTTAACAGGCGCTTGGCCAGCGGCTTTACATCGCCGCGGGGGCGAGCCGAAAAAAGTATAAGTTCCAATAGCTCATAGTCGGGCAGGGCGTCGCCGCCCGGTCCGAGAAAACGCTCGCGCAGTCGCGCACGATGGCCGAGATAATGTTGATTTTCATCCATATGCGAGGCTTTTGTTGTTGCGGCAACCTAGCCTGCTGCACTGCTTCTTGCAATGGCTGCTAAAATACGTATGTTGCAGCCGCTTTAGATGAACTGAAGACTGACAAAAACAACAAAAAGGAATGTTTGTAATGACTACCGATACTACGATCCCGGCGGCCCCCGCGCTGCCGTTCAACGAAATGAAATCGATCTGCGTTTTCTGCGGTGCGCAGAACGCGGTCCCCAAATCCCACCTCGAGATGGCCCACCAGCTGGGCCTCGACATGGCCAAGGCTGGTAAGCAGCTGGTCTATGGTGGCGGCGATTGCGGCCTTATGGGCGCTGTAGCCAACGGCTGCCTCGAGGGCGGCGGCAAGGCGATTGGCGTGTTCCCGCGCTCGCTGGGTCGCATCGAGGTCGAGCACAAGGGCCTGACCACCATGCACATGGTGGACAGCATGCACGAGCGTAAGCAGATCATGTACGACAACGCCGAGACCTTCGTGATCCTTCCGGGCGGCTTTGGCACCATGGACGAGATGTTCGAGGTGATCACCTGGCGCCAGATCAAGATCCACGAGAAATCAGTGATCATTTTCAACCACGAAGGTTACTGGGATCACCTGATCACGCTGATGGACAACATCATCGCCAGCGGCTTCGCTAAGCCCATCAACCGTACGTTCTACACCGTGGTGAATACCAAGGAAGAGCTCTACGAACTGCTTGGTCTCGAAGCCTAAGCTTCACGAAACTGTCATATTATAGACTTCCTGCCCCGCTATAATGCAGGGGTAGGAATTCTATGACACCAACGACCACAGTCAGCGATATCGCCCACGACCGCCTGGTATCCCACGCGGGCACGCAGGCGTTGTTCCGCCCCAATGCGCCGATGAATCGTGAGGCCGATGCTGAGCATGCACCGCTGGTGCCGCAGGGTGGCACACCGCGCGGTAATGCAGAATTACTGTCGCCGGAAAAAGTGAAAGCGATGCGTGCGGCGAATACCGAATCGCAGCTGAAATCCAATTTCTGGTTCGAAATATCGCGCATTGCGCTGTGGTCGACCACCGGCCTTATTGCTATGTCGCTCATGACTTTCACCGCGACCACGGGCGTGCTGGCCTCCTTGCATATGGCAGTGCCGCTACTTGGCGTCGCACTTGCGGCGGGCGTCCTTATCAAGAGCTCCCAGTATTCTAAACGCGTCGTGACCGAGCGTTGGTTCGACGTGCAGGATTTCCAGATGCAGCGTCAGGCGGCGCTCATCGCCAAATCGGTCGAAGGTGCTGTTGAGCTGGGCGCTGAGAAGCCTGCGAAAGACAGCTGGGCGCAGCGTGCCCAAGCATCGCTCGATCAAGCCGATACGCAGCAAATAAGTCGCTAGGCGCGGCTCTTTCTACTTATTCCCATTTGCCCCAACGAAAGCAGTTGTCCCATTTGGGGGATTTGCTTATCATTCGCTCATGGGTCGCAAGGTTAAAAAGAAGCTCATCGAAGGTTTCAGTTTGGTCGAACTGTCGGTGGTGCTGGCTATTATCGGGCTGCTGGCGGGTGGCATCGTGGCCGGGCAGGCCCTGATCAAGAATGCGCGCCTGGCAAAAGTTGGCACTACGCTGAACAACCTGAAACTCGCTTACAACCAATTCAAATCGCAATACGGCTATTTCCCTGGCGATTTCCCGTTGGCGACTACCATATGGGGGCGCGCCGACAACGGCGTGCCGATCACGACGAATTGCCCGTTCGCTGCAACATACAATGCGAATGCCAACCCCAATGGCACCTGCAACGGGAATGGCGATGATTGGGTCAACACATCGTCATCCGACCCCGAACAGGTGCGCGGGTGGCAGCAAATGCGACTTTCGGGCCTGGTGACTGGCAACTATACGGGCATCTGGGCGTCTCAGCAGGTGCCGGAGGTCACGAACCCTGGAATTCTGGATTATAACCCCAATGGTTTCGTTGAGGTGAATGGTGCGTCTTGGTACTGCACGGGAATTTACGCAGGACCTATCGTCGGTTGCCCGGAGGCAGCGGATGGAAATTACTATGGTGCGTTCACTTACGAATCCTATGGCACGTCAGGCTCGATGACGGGTGGTGGTCCGGCGGTGACGCCTCAGGATGCGTATTCGCTCGATCGCAAGTACGATGATGGCTCGCCCAACAACGGTGATGTTCGCGCAATGCGTCTCAATAGCTGCCTGGCCGGCAATGAATATGATGTGACGCGTAATGATTTCCAGTGCGCGCTCATCATTATGAACCCGGAAGCTATCCAGAGCTTCCAGAATTAACGTCTATGGCGTTTTGATCAGCAGGCCTTGCCCAGTGGGCAATTCAAGGATGTGCTGCTTGCGCTCTGCCATGAAAGCCAATTCGGCAATGGTCTGTGCCTGGTAGGCGCTCCAGCCAAAATCATCGAAGATGATGAAGCCGCCCGGTGACACGCGATCATAGAGATGGTTCAGTGCTGCGATCTCGGACGCTGAAGAATTCATATCGATATGCAGGAAGGCAATTTTGTCGGGACAGGTTTGCGCGAAGGTATGCGGTACGATGCCTTCGACGATATTGACGTTAGGGTAGGGTGCAAAGCGCTCGCGCACTACGCTGGCAATGCTTTTAAGCTCGTCGAAATATTCTTGCGAGCGGTTCTCGGAGTTGAATTCCGGCGGAATGCCTTCGAACGTATCATAGAGATACAGTGTACGGTCGAGCTTCGCGAAATCAAGGTATGCCGCAACAACGGCCATGCAGTGTCCATAAAGGACGCCGCATTCGACGTAATCGCCCGGAACTTTCAGCGCTTGCTGCGCTGCCCATGTCAGCACGTGCAAGCGCCATGCGATGGAGTTTTCTTGTGTGCTGTTTGAATTGCGCGTGAATGCGCCGCTAAAACGTGGGTCGCTTAAGAAAGTAAGATTACGATCGAATGCGATGAGGTTGTCGGCCGCGAATGTGTTGCGGAAGGATTCGCCAGCCGTTTTGATCGCTTCAACGAATCGATCATGCTTATCGCCTGTGAAATCACCATAGAACATACTGCGAAGTTAGCCAGTAATCGGGGTGCATGCGAACATTTTTTACGCAGCAATCCCAAGGATTTCCGCCATCTTTGAAAAAAAGTGAAAAAAGTTGTTTTTTATTGTTGACGGGGGAGGTCGATATGCCTATACCCGCCATCCCGACGCGGAGACGTCCTCGAAAGAAGAAAGTTTCCAGATCGGTTTCCTGAAAAGGAGTTTGAGCGCGAACGGTTGCCCTAGGGTGGCCGGGACTGCTCTGTTGAATGACACTGTGAAGAAGCGTATAAGCGCAGGTGAGTGGTTGTTGGAATATTTACCACAACAAACTATACCTGCGTATCATGCAACAAAGTAATTTGAACGCAAGATAAGTACAAAAGCACTAACCGTAAGTCCCTTGTGGCTAGTGGTGCTTTGGTATGGTTTGTGTGAGTCTAAACAATTTCTTGTTCTCTTAGGAGAACGAGCGAATCAAAACATGAGAGTTTGATTCTGGCTCAGAACGAACGCTGGCGGCAGGCTTAACACATGCAAGTCGAACGCCCTAGCAATAGGGAGTGGCGCACGGGTGAGTAACGCGTGGGAATGTACCTTTTAGTGGGGGATAACTCCGGGAAACTGGAGCTAATACCGCATACGCCCTTCGGGGGAAAGATTTATCGCTAAAAGATCAGCCCGCGTGAGATTAGGTAGTTGGTGGGGTAATGGCCTACCAAGCCTACGATCTCTAGCTGGTCTGAGAGGATGATCAGCCACACTGGAACTGAGACACGGTCCAGACTCCTACGGGAGGCAGCAGTGGGGAATATTGGACAATGGGCGAAAGCCTGATCCAGCCATGCCGCGTGAGTG
>JBEIOT010000092.1:0-7661 GCA_040377415.1 Azospirillum sp.
AGACCGCCCACCACAGGGCCACCTTGCCGTAGCTGAGGCCGATGATACGACGCAATGCGGCAACGAGGTAGATGTTGATGAACAGCGTGATCGGCAGCACATCCATCAGCACCGTATGGCCGGTGGGCACCATGTGCCAGGCACCCGAGCCGATACCGATGCCAAATAGCATGGCGACCAGCAGCCACAGATCGACCTTGAAGATGTTGGGCGTACGGTGAAGCGCGTTGGCCGCGAGAATGGCGGCAGCGATGAAGCAGAGATTGGTGACCGCGTTGAGCGGTTCGCCCCACAGGCCGGGGTCGCCCGCGCGTTCGCAGTAAGCATCAAGGTACGTAAGAACGTTCTCTGCAGTAGCCATTAGAAGGCGCTCGAATCCCCCGCCATGCGCATGAGGCGAGCTTCGCGGTTAACGTTACGCACCAGCTGCTTGAGCAGGATGTAGAGCAGCGTGGCGTTGAGTATATGCCAGACGAAGTGCGTGCCCACCGGCAGCATGGGGCATATCTCTTTATCGATGGCGCGGCAGAACAGCGAGCAGATGCCGGTGATGGCGGCGAGCATGAAATATTGCGAGCTGGGGCGCGCCTTCAGGTGCAGGTGCACGGCAATGATGATGAGCGCGATCATCGAGCTTAGGTAGCCAATTGAATCGTTCAGTGCGTTGGGGAACTGGCTGACGAGCATGTGCGAGCCACCCACAAAGGCGACGAAACAGATACTGGCCTGGAACATATTGCAGCGGCCAATGCGGAACAGCACGCTCCAGAAATAAAGGATGATGAAGAAGACGATGGCGAGTGTGTCCATCAGCTCGGTGGTGGGCCCGGGGAACGCATGGAACACCACACTGTTCACGCCGATGATGAAGGTAAGGAACGTGAGCGCGTGGATATCCCATATCCATCGGCGCTGAATGTCTTCCTCGCGTTTGTAATAACGGTAGATGGCAATGGCGACGGCCATGAACGCGAGGCTGCTAATGACATTGAGTGGTTCGGCCATCCAGCTGAGGCCGTGGCGTTCGCAGATACCGTACCAGTGGGAGATAGGCGCGTTGATCTTCATACCCTATCTCTAACATAAAAATCAGCCGCTTGCGCGTAGAATTTCATGCTGCGACGCGGCAAAACGCGAGGAATTTAGAGGACTGTGGCCCGAACCCGCTCGACATTGTCGGAAATGAAGGCGCAGGCGGCCGAGGGCTTCTTGGCCTCGAACTTACTGTAGACCGCGCCGTGGTAGAAATAGGGACCGAGGCCGACGGTGAACATCATGCAGCCATAGAGCGCGTGCTCGATGACGGCCAATGCCAGCGAGCGGGTCTTGGCGTAGCTCTGCGCGAAGAAGATGCCGCCGACGACGCAGAGCAGCGGCGCCACCCAGTTCTGGAAGATGAGGTGCGCCGCACCGAACATGACACCGCTGGCGATGATGAGGCCCAGCGTACTTGGGAACACACGCGCATAGCGTTGGAAGAAGAAGCTGCGGAAGATGATTTCCTGCGGAATGACCGAGATGATGGGATACGCGATCATGACGAATGCCCAGAATTGCGGGCGCTCGCACACGAAGCTGAACAGGAACGTGGGTTTCCACAACGCGACGAGCACGAGGGCCAGCAGCGTGGAGACCACGAAACGTAACACAATGGGTTTGAGGTTGCGCCAGTTCACCTCCGGCCAGCGCCAGAAGATGCGCTCGGGCACATCGACGATGGCGCGGTAGATCATGTGGCAATACATGGCGATGGCCCACAGCAACACCAGCATATATTTCAGCGGAATGACGGTGGAGAGCAGCAACGGCACTCCCATCATCAGCACAATGAGTTCGAGATAAAGATATGGGCGGGTGTTCACGATGCGTTTCATGGCGCGCAATCTAATGCGCAAATCCGAAAGGTAAAGGTGGCAGTTGCCTTCGGGTCCATTATATTGGGCGCATGGCCCGCTACCAACTTAGTCTCACCCAAAAATCGATGCTCTATGCGAGCAAAATTTTCATCGGCGCACTGGCGTGCATTGGTATCCTGGCGCTGTTAAGGGTGGATAATCCGCTCTGGGCGATCATCACCGTGGTGCTGGTGAGCGACCCGGACCTCAACACCGCACGCACACTGGTCATCGCGCGGGTCATCAATACCATTGTGGGCTGCACGGTCGGCTTCATTGCGCTGACCACGTTCGGATTCACGCTGCCAGTGGCCATTATCACCATTACGTTGCTGGTGTTGCTCATCACCAGCATCAGCAACTATCCCGCCAACTGGCGGCTGGCACCGGTGACGGTGCTAATATTGCTGGACGCCAGCCGTATTGCCGCAACGGCCCAGCAGGAGATCCATTTTGCCCTGCTGCGTGCCATTGAAATTGGCGTGGGAAGCCTTGTGGCCATGGTGCTGGCGCTGCTTTACACGCGGGTTTTTGCCGCGCCGAAAGCCGTCATTCCCACCAGCAATGAATAAGTCGCCAAAAAAGCGTTGCTGCCCCAAAACCTTTATGGCATAGAAGCCGCCTGCCTCACGGCAGGCTGAATGGATATTCCTCGATAGCTCAGCGGTAGAGCTCACGACTGTTAATCGTGTGGTCGCTGGTTCGAATCCAGCTCGGGGAGCCATTCAACAAAAAAGGCCACGCAACCGCGTGGCCTTTTTTGTTGAATATTTCCTCGAACTATCCGGGTTCGAACCACTTCGACCCGAAGCTTAGCGAACATCGTGAGCTTAGCAAGGGCGCGCAGGCCAAAGGCCGAGCACATCCAGCCCTCACCTACGCTAAACCACTTCCTTCAGCCGCGCCTCTTTCGCCTTGCGGAACCCGTGCATGCCTTTGTTCCATTGATAGGCGACGATGGCGCCTTTGACGCGGGGCAGCAGCAGGTAGGTGAGCAGGCAGGCCAGCGGTGCCCACAGCAGCGCGTGCAGCCACATGGGCGGCGTGAAGCGCATTTCGACTTCGACGACGAGCGGGATGAGCACATGGCCGAGGATGAGGATGACGACATAGGCCGGAAAATCATCGGCACGGTGGTGATAGAGTTCTTCGCCACAATGGGCGCATTCGCGCTGCACTTTTAGGTATTTGCCGAACAGGCTGCCTTCGCCACAGGCCGGGCAGCGCTGGCGCCAGCCGCGGCTTAAATAACTGGTGGGTTGGGGAGCCGGAGTTTCCATGCGGTTTATATGGATGACACTGCCACGCGGTGCAAGCACGCGTTGATGGCTTCGGCTGAAACAGCGCCCAATCGCAGAATGGTGAGGTTATTCGTGGTCAGGTCGAGCACGGTGGAAGCCAGACCAACATCGCACGCGCCGTCATCGATCATCAGCAGCCCCTCGCCCAATGCCTTGCTGGCTTCATCGAACGTGACGGGGCTGGGCTCGCCCGAGCGGTTGGCCGAGCTGCCGGCGAGGCCACCGCCCAGCGCCGCGATGAGCTGTTGTGCCACGGGGTGTGCTGGGGCGTGCACCGCAAGGGTATCGCCATCGGCCAGTTCAGCAGCGCCTGCGCCATCCTTGCGTTTCAGCACCAGCGTGAGCGGGCCGGGCCAGAAAGCGGCGGCCAGTTTTTCGGCGTCCGGCGTCCATTGCACATAGCGCGCGGCCATGGTGCTGTCGGCCACATGCACGATGATGGCTTTGTTAGCGGGGCGCGCCTTGACTTCATAGATTCTTGCCACGGCGGCGCCGTTGGATGCATCGGCCCCCACGCCATAGACGGTTTCAGTAGGGAAAATGACCAGTTCGCCCGCTTTCAAAGCGCGCGCGGCCTTATCCACAAGGCGGTCGTCTGCGGCGAGGTTTTCTGCGGGTTTCGTTGACAAGAGAAGGCCCTGTTCTAGAGTGTCGGCATTACAAAAATTCGAGGGATGTGTGGTAGCAAAAGTCATCACGATTGCACAGCAAAAAGGCGGCGCGGGCAAGACCACCGTGGCGGCCCATTTGGCCGTAGCATGGGCGCAGAACCCCAAGCGCCGCGTGGCGATCGTCGATATCGACCCGCAAGGCTCGCTGACGCAGTGGTACAAAGTGCGCTCCGACGTGCTGGGTGAAGACAATACTTCCCTCACCTTCACGGCGATTTCGGGCTGGCGCGTGCGCAGCGAGATCGATCGTTTGAAACACACGCATGACATTATCGTCATCGATTCGCCGCCACATACGGATGCTGAGGCGCGCACCGCCATTCGCGCGGCCGACCTGGTGGTCATTCCGCTGCAGCCGAGCCCGATGGATGTGTGGGCGACCAGCGCGACCATTCAAATTTGCAAACAGGAACGCGTGCCGGTGAAAATGGTGCTCAACCGCGTGCACCCGCAGGCGAAGCTGACCGAAGCCATTTCGGGCGAGATGGTGGGCCTTGCTGGCGCACGTTTTGGTAACCGCGTTATTTTTGCGGGCTCGCTGATGCATGGCCTCGGCGTGACCGAAGCCGATTCCAATTCGGCCGCTGCGGTTGAAGTGCGCAGCTTGGCCAAAGAAGTCCTCGCCTTCCTGACCAAATCAGAAAAGGCCGAACGTAAATCTGCTTAAAGGAGCACCCCATGAGTGAGACGCTGATCTATACTACGCACAACTCGCCGATCGGAAAGCTCCTGCTGGTCGCTAGCCCCAAGGGTATGCGTTACATCCGCCTTATTGCCGACGATGCTGACATTGACGGTGTGCTGGCCCGCGCGGCCGATGGCGCCGATTTCGTGTTCGAGTCGCAGGGCTTCCTGAAGACCGCGTGCGATGCGGTCGATGATTACCTGAAGAATGGCACCCCGCTGAAACTGCCGGTGGACCTTGCCAGTGGCACGCCGCTGCAGCGCGCGGTGTGGCTGGCCATTGCCAAAGTGCCGTATGGCGAAACCATTTCTTACACCACGCTGGCCAATCGCGTGGGCTTCCCGCGCGCCATCCGCGCCGTAGCGTCGGCATGCGGCGCGAACCCGGTGCCGCTGGTCATTCCGTGCCACCGCATCCTCGCGAAAGACGGCACGCTGGGCGGGTTCTCGCTGGGCGGTGTAGGTGTGAAAGAAAAGCTGCTGGCAGTCGAAGGCTTCAAAGAGCAGCAGGAAGCGGTCGCTTAAGCGGCCATCTCGCCGGGCGTTCTGGCAGTAATGGCCAGCGCGTGCAGGCCTTCACCGAACAACGGATTCAATGCATCATAGACCATGCGATGGCGCGCGACGCGTGGTTTGCCTTCGAATTTATCGCTGACGATGGTGACGGTGAAATGCGTTTGCCCGCCGGGGCGCGCACCCGCGTGGCCTGCGTGTTTGGCCGAATCATCGACAACCTCGAGGATCTGCGGTTTGATCGCGGATTCGAGCAGCTGGGTAATGGTGGCGGCAACATTGTCCATAACTTCCTTTTGAAGCATTGCAGCCGCGCTGGCAAATGCTAAGCAGTGGGCATGAATGAGCGCGACCAATTCGCCAGCCTGCGTGGCCTCCTCGTCCTTTGGATCGTGGTGGGGCATGTGCTGCTGGCCGAGCGCTTCGCGGGTATTTACGACGCGGGCTTCGCCAGCCATATGGATTTTGGCAGGCTTGGTGACCTCATCGCGCTGCGTTTCATTGCGGTCGACCTGTTCTTCATGCTGAGCGGCATGGTGCTGACGCTGTTCTATCACGACAAATTCAGCATGACCTCTAAGGGTCGCGACATCGACAAATTCTACCTGAAGCGGCTCAAGCGTATCTACCCGATGCATTTGGCGATGATGGCGATCATCGGCGTGTTCGCGCTCACCGGCGTGCCGCACCCCATTACTTCGGGCAATGAAGATGTCATCTTCCGCCACTGGCAGGCGACGGGTATCGTGAACCTGCTGCTGATGAATGGTTGGGGCATCATGCCGGTGGCGAGCTGGAACGAGCCGAGCTGGAGCCTTTCCATCACGTTCCTCATCTACGTGCTGTTCCCTAATTTGTTGCTGATGATGAAACGTCTGCCTGCGAAGGGTGTGGTGTATACTTCACTCATTGCCACGCTTGTCATCGCCTATGCGTTGCAGCGTGAATATTTCCCGCTCGGCAGCCAGAGCGATGGGGCGGGTGCCATCATTCGCGGGCTGGTGTTCGCCAGTATGGGCGTGGCCGCTGGTTTATTCGCGATGACGCAAAAGCTAGATCTCTTCAAACGCCATGGCGCGCGCATTAACCTTGCGTTCCTGCTGCTCATCGTGGGATGGACGTATCTTTACCAGTTCCCGCTATGGGTGATGCATCTCTCCTATGCGCCACTGCTGCTGGGGCTGTGCGCGGGTGGCTATCGCTGGGTGCCTGAGAAGCTGGCCGCGTGGCTAGGTTCGCGTAGCTTCGCGCTGTTCATGAGCCACTACCCCACCCTGCTGTTGCTGCGCCATGTGGCCGCACCGGTGCTGGCCGATATGCCGAAGGCGCCCGCTTACCTCCTTACCTTCGGCATGTGTTTCCTTGCCGCAGAGATCGCTTATCGGTTGTTCGATGCGCCATTTGCGGGCCGTCGACAGTTGCGCGCACCCTAGAAAGCTCCCTATATTACGACCATGGCAACTAAACGCAGCAAGAACGAACGCATTGAATCATCGGGGCAGAATTGCGCCTTCGATGGCTGCCGCGAGCCGGGCAATTTCAAAGCGCCGCGTCGCCGCGACAATCCGCGTGATTTCCAGTGGATGTGCGAAGAGCACGTGAAAGAGTTCAACAAGCGCTGGAACTATTTCGAGGGCATGAGCCAGGACGAAATTTACGCGCACCAGAAAGATGCGACGACCGGCCACCGCCCCACCTGGCGCATGGACCAGCTGGGTCCCGACATTGACCACAAAATGGAAGAAGCCTATGGCCGGCTGTTCGGCGATGGCACGAGCTATCGCGCTAAGACCGCGCCGGTCTCGGGCAAAACGCGTGACGCGCTGGCGCAGATGGACCTTGAGCACCCGTGCGCGAAAGCCAAAATCAAATCGCAGTATCGCGAGCTGGTGAAACGCTATCACCCCGACGCCAACCAGGGCGACGCCAAAGCCGAAGAAATTTTCAAGAAAATCACCCTCGCCTATCAGCATCTGATGGCGCATTACGCGGAGCCGACCTCATGAAAAAACTCATTGCCCTTGGCGCGTGCGCGCTGCTTGCTGCCTGCATTTTGGTGAAGGATTTCGGCGATACATGGACGCAGGCCAAGCCCGATGACTGCCTCACCAAGCTGATGGATTCGATGTATTACACTGAATTCACCCGCAACCCCGATGGCAAGGACATGAGCAAGCTGGCCCATGCTCTCACCCGTCCGAACGGCAAGAATTATATCCTGCTGAAAGCCAGCGAGACCGACGAAGGCGGCCGCATGTATCGCTTCCAGGTGGTGAACGGCATCTTCCAGCGTTTGCGCCTTGTGCCCACCATGCGCGCCACGTTCGAGCAGAACTACCCCGATGCGCCGGTGGATCTTTCGCGTGATACCGTGAGCTTCGATACGCTGGGCGCGAAGGAATGGGAAATCATCGACAACATTGCGACGCAGGATGAGTATTGGGAGATCGAGGACCAGAGCCTCTACAATACCTTCCGCAACCCGCAATGCCGCTTTGAAGACCGCGACTTAAGCAAGATTGAAAATTAATACGACGAGGCTAGGATGCCTGCGAAACCAAAAGGAATAACTATGCAACCGACCGATGCGGTGTTCG
>JBEIOT010000055.1:0-9896 GCA_040377415.1 Azospirillum sp.
AGCTAACCCCTGTCAGAAGTACGACGTTATTGATGTTGGCTTGCCAGTTTTTTAATTTTTTGAAGTCCGCAGGCATATTTTGCCTACAATGTGACTATCTCAAAAAATGGGATATTCGACAAGGAATATTTTATCATCAAACTGGGAATATTTTGCCGAGGCTGCGTTTAGTGCCAAAAAGCCACAGCTTCTTAAAGTTCCGTTAAGTCGGTAGGTTGGCGCTTAACCAGCCGACTGGGCAATGGAAACGGCATATATCTCGCCCAAGTCGCGCAGGTAGACCGAGCCGTTCACGGTACGGTTCAAATACACGATGCGGCGGTCGTTCTCGTCTTTCTTGCGGCGCACGAGGTCGTGCAGCGAAAGCGTATCCAATGCACGGCATACGGCAGGCTTGCTGATCTTGAGCTGCTCCGACAACGAGCGCACGGTGTGCGGTGGCGGCGCCATATAGATAGTAAGCAGGATGCCTAACTGGCGGTGTGATAGGTCGAACGGCAGGTCACGCAACGAACGCGTCGTCGCGCGGTGCAGCATGTGCAGCGCATCGAACGGGGTGCCTTGCGGGCTTTGCGTGATCGTTTCGTTCATGGAACGGCTTCTAAGGCTATTTCGCGTAACGCGCAACTAAGTAATTGAACAGCGCACGCAAGCACAGCGCTTCGCCGCCAATGGGACGGCCCGGCTGCATTTCAGCGTTCCACGCGTAGCTGTCGATATGCACCCAATCGGTCTTGGGGTTCACGAAACGCTCGAGGAACAGCGCGGCGGTGATGGAGCCGGCGAACGCATAGTTGGGCGAGTTGGTGATGTCGGCCACTTGGCTGTTCACATATTTCGCGTAGCCTTGCCACAGCGGCATCTGCCACATCGGATCGCGAATGGCGAGGCCCGCTTCCACGATGTCAAAGCCCGTTTTGGGCACATTACTATAGAGTGCAGGCAATTCGGTGCCGAGCGCCGTACGTGCCGCGCCGGTGAGGGTCGCCACATCGATCATCAGATCTGGCTTGGATTGATCCGCTTCGAATAGCGCATCAGCCAGAATGAGGCGACCTTCCGCATCGGTCGAGCCGATTTCAATGGTGAGGCCTTTGCGGGTCTTCAAAATGTCGGACGGGCGGAAGGCATTGCCATCGACCGCGTTCTCGACAGCGGGAATGATGACATCGAGATAAATAGGGAGCTTCTCGGCGATGATGAGTTGGGTGAGGCCGAGCACCAGCGCTGCGCCGCCCATGTCTTTCTTCATCAGGCGCATGGCGGCGAGGGGTTTTAAATCCAACCCGCCAGTATCGAACGTGACGCCTTTGCCAATGAGCGCAACGCGTTTATGTTTAGGATTGCCCCATTGCAGGCGAATGAGACGCGGTGCATCGGGACCCGCGCGGCCCACCGCATGAATAGCGGGGTAATTCTCTTTCAGCAGATCATCGCCAACGACTTGGCTGAACTTTGCACCGCTGCGCTTGGCGAGTTCTTGCGCGGCTTTGGCGAGTTCTTGCGGGCGCATATCCTGCGGGGCGATGTTGATGAGGTCGCGCGTGAGCACGATGGCATCGAGTTTGCGCGTGATGGCAGCGACATCCGTGCCTTTAGGTAAAGCTAAAGTGAGCTTCTTGCGCTCGACCTTTTTATAGAGACCGAACTGGTATTGCCCCAGCGCAAAACCCAACGCTAGATCGGCTATTTGCTCGGCGCTGAATTTTCCATCGATGCGGTAGGTGCCTGCCGGAATGAACATCGGCAGTGAGGCAATGGACCAGATATGCGTCGGCGATTCGACACCGGCGATGATCATCTTCACGCCACCTTTGCCATCGCCCACCACGGTGTGCGTGTCGGGCCGTGCGGCGAAAGCCGTGGTCGCCACCCATTGCTTGATGGCGGCGGGTTGCTTGGCCAGCCAGCCTTTTAGCTCGCCTGCCGAAACGGGCACGATGGGAATGGCTTTGGCGGTGCTGGTGGTAAAATGGCTCATGCGGCTTCCTTAGTGTTGGTGGCGGCCAGTGCAGCAAGGTCTTTGCCACTGAGCCGGTAAACAGTCCATTCGCTCATCGCTTGCGCATTCATGCGGCGATAGAATTCGATGGCGGGCTCGTTCCAGTCGAGCACCCACCATTCCATACGACCGCAATCACGCTCGACGGCGCGCTGGGCAAGGGCAGAAAACAGCTTCTGGCCGATGCCTTTACCGCGTATCGCGGGGTCGACGAACACATCTTCCACATACAGCCCATGACGACCGAGGAAGGTGGAGTAGTTATAGAAGTATACGGCAAAGCCGACGGGCTTGCCGCCGTCTTCCGCGATCATGCAAAAGCTTTTGGGGTGGTCGGCAAATAGCGTGGCGTGCAGCTGTTCTTCGGTCGCGACGACTTCATGTGCCAGCTTTTCATACTCGGCCAATGCATGAATAAACTGCAGGATGGTCGGGGAATCGGCAGGGATGGCATCGCGAATGATCATGCCTCATGCGATAGGCAAAAAAAGGCCGAGGCGCAAGCCTCGGCCAAGCTGGGGTTCATAAGATCGGCAGAATTAGTGGCGGTCGTGTCCACGGCCACGGCCATTGCCGTGATCGCCATGCCCGCGGCCGTTACCACGGCTACGATTCCAGTCGCGCCCGTGGCCACCGCGGTCGCGCCAGCCCTGGCCATAATTGTTGTAGTAATCGGTGCGACGCGGGTTCCAGCTGTTGAAGCTTAAGGAGAACACGGTCGGTGCGCGGTAATAAGTGGGTTGCTCATAATACGCTACCGGCTGCGGCGCAGGCTGATAGGCAACGTAATTATCCTGCGGATAATACTGCACCGGCTGCGTGGTGGGAATGTCATCGGACACGATCTGCCAGCTTCCATCGGGTTGGCGGCAGGCCTGGCCATAGGCGGATTGCGCCTGACCGCCCACATTCACCACTTTGGTGAATTCGCGGCAGTAAGGTTCCTGATAGGTAGCGGGCACGTATTGGGCAGAAGCAGCGCCGGCAGCCAGCAAAGTGGCGACAGCGGCAAGAGCATAACGGGGTTTCATGGTTCACTCGTTCAACGTGGTTACCGATGGTTCTCGGCAAGCTTGATACGAGGAGAGGGGTTCAACCCCTGCGGGGAACGGGAAAATTAGCGCGCGGCGCCGGTGCCTTGGGCTGCCGCTTCTTTTTGCTGCAGGGCGGCGACATGGCTGGTGGCCACATCATTATCATTAGCGCGGCTGGCGAGGATGCGCTCAACCGCTGCGGAGCGTTCTTTCTTCGGCTGAACGAGCATATCCATGGCGCGCTCGCCCGAAACCACGCCGCATTCCATGAAGCCAACGCCGATACCTTTTTCGGATTTCAGCGGCATGTAGGTGCCGGCGACAGCGACACCGTGCGATTGTGTGGCATCGAGCTTTTCGGTGAGATGCTCGAACGTGCGGGTCTCGCCGGGTTTGGCGGATGCGTAGCAGCCATTGCCCTGACCGGGATTGTTGAACACCATGCTGCCGGGGCCTTTAGCGAAAAGTGCATCGACCGTGGTGTTATTGGCTTTGGCGTAGCTGGCTTTGCACGCTTCGACCAGCTCGGGAGCGCTCATTTTCTGTAGCTTATCGGCATTTACCAGGAACGTCATCTGGCCTTCGCCCGCGCTCCACACCTGCATGCCGTGATTGGCGAAGAAGTTGCCTTTCACGCCGGGCACACCGGGGTTCAGCTTCATGGTGAATTTCATGCTGTTGGTATATTGCGCCTCGCCGATGGTCTTGTGCACATCGGGAGTAATGCCAACGCTCTCTAAGCCTTCGATCTTGCCGAGCGCATAAGCGGGCAGGCCGATGAACATTTTGTCGACCTTCACGCTTTTGCCGTCGGCGAAGGTGATAACTTTTTGCTCGCCATCTTTAGCGATATGCGTGGCGCGAGCGTTTTTCTCAATACGCATGCCCATATCGGTGAGGCGCTTTTCCATGGCCTTGATGATGTTCTCGGTGCCACCTTCGACGCGATAGGCGCAGTCGGAATCAAGGAATGCACCGGCTTCGCTGCTGGCTTCGTGCAGGTAGGAAAGAGCATTGATGTTACGCGGCGGTTGGCCCACTTCGGAGGCGAAGCTTTGCATGGCAGCGGTGGCGATGGATGCGCCGACGAGGTTGTCGTTGCCGGTGACGAAATTGGTGAGGCGACGGAACATGCCCGGGTCGGGCACCACCGCCGTGCTGGTACGCAGCGCAGTGATGTACTCGTTCATCGACATGTTGTTGAGCTGCTGCGCCAGTGCGCCATCGGGCTGCGCGATGACGGCGGCCTTGTGCGCACGGATCTTGGCGGCGATGGGCTCGAACTGCGCGTGGAATTTCTTGCCTTCCATCATGCTGCCGTCGGGCATCTGGAAGTTCTCGTTATCGAGGTTGTTGGAATCGACGAGCTTCACGCCCAACTCGTTAGCGCGGGAAATAAGGCGGTTATGGTCCGAATCGACGAATTCGGCACCCTTGTTCACCACGGTGCCATCGGCCAGGTAGCCAGTCTCGATTTTGCCGCCAGTGCGGTTGCTGGCTTCGTAGATGACGATGGATTTGGGGTCGGCGCCGTTCTCGATAGCACGCAGCGCCGCGTTAAAGCTGGTGATGCCTGCGCCCAAAAAAGCGAGGCCGACTTCGTTGTCGTTGGCAGCAGCGGGGGCGCTGTTATGTGGGTTTGTGGTCATGACGTTAGGCCATTCTAAGCCATCGCGCGGGCGCGCTGTATGAAGGTTGTGTGAAGTTGATGGGGTTGGCCCCTTGAATTAACAGCCAAAAAAGCCCCTAGATATTTGCGCAAGGCGGCCCTATAACCCCGACTTCAAGTTGCGGACAGGTGGCCGAGTGCCAGCCTAGCGGCGTTTGAGCGAGAGCTTGAACCGCGAGGTCATCTGATCGTGAATGCGGACAGGTGGCCGAGTGGTTGAAGGCGCACGCCTGGAAAGTGTGTGTACGTTAACGCGTACCGTGAGTTCGAATCTCATCCTGTCCGCCAGAAAACCTAGCTGTGAAGGCCACTATGAAAAAATTGCTACTCGCTATTCTCCTTGCTGTTGTCGGTGTCGCGCTTTACGCGGCCACCAAGCCGGATACGTTCCGCTATGAGCGCTCGGTGACCATCAACGCCAGCGCCGCGAAGATCTTCCCTTACGTCAATAACTACAAGCTGAGCCAGCAGTGGTCGCCGTGGGAGAAAATGGACCCTGATATGAAGCGCAGCTTCACCGGACCCGAAAGCGGTACCGGTGCGAAATATGCGTGGGAAGGTGACCAGAATATCGGTTCCGGCAATATGGAGATCACCGAATCGGTCGCGCCGAGCAAGGTGGTGAGCCGTCTCGAATTCGTTAAGCCCATGGCCGCCGTGAACACGGCTGAGTTCACGCTGGAGCCAGTGGAAGCAGGCGGCACGAAAGTGACCTGGAGCATGCACGGCGACAATACCTTCGCAGGTAAGTTGGTCAGCGTGTTCATCGATTGCGAGGCAATGGTGACCGAGCAGTTCGAAAAAGGTCTGGGCGACCTCAAAACGCTAGTCGAAGCCAAATAGCCCTTCATTAGGCCTAAAATCATACTTTTTAGCGCGCTTTGCTTTTGCCTTAGTCGCCCAAAAGTTGTATGAGTAGTGCCTTATGCGCGAGAAAAAAACTTACTCGGCTTTCCCGGTCCAGAGTACGTCAAGCACCGCCCGCCAGCTCGAACTTCACAAAGAAGTGCTGAACCGGATCGTCGACAATTTGCCCGTGGCGCTTTTCGCCAAGGATGTGCAGGATAATTATAACTGGATCGTGTGGAACCGTAAGGCTGAAGAGCTGTTCGACATGAAAGCCGAAGATGTGCTCGGCAAGAACGATTACGACTTCTTTCCCAAAGAGCAGGCCGACTTCTTCCACAAAATCGACATTGAAGTGATCGAGAGCGGTAAGGTGGTGGAAGTGCAGGAAGAGCCCGTGACCAGCCCGCGCGGCACGTGGTACGGGCACACGATCAAAGTGCCGGTCTACGATGACGCGGGCAAACCCCTCATCCTCTACGGCATCATCGAAGATATCAGCATCCGGAAAGAATCGCTGGCAAACTTAGCGGCGAAGATCGAAGCCGAGCGCGCCAACCAGGCCAAATCCGAATTCCTGGCCAACATGAGCCACGAGCTGCGTACGCCGCTCAACAGCATCATCGGCATGTCGCGCCTGCTGCGCGACACCTCGCTTTCTGAAGAGCAAAAAGTGATGCTGAATTCGGTGCTGCAGGCAGGCGATATGCTGCTCAGCATCGTGGATGATATCCTTGATCTTTCAAAGATCGAGGCGCAGCAAATGACGCTGGAAAATATCGGATTCGATGTGATGACCGTATTCAAACAAGCGATCTCGGTCATGGCCCCCATTGCCACCCACAAAGGCCTTCCGTTGGTGCTGGTCGAACCCGCGATTCCCATGCCAGCAGTCATGGGTGATCCCGCGCGCTTAGCACGCATCCTCAATAACCTCGTCGGCAATGCGCTGAAATATACCCATGAGGGCAGCGTGCGCGTGGTGGTGGAATGGGAAGAAAGCCCAAATGGCCTGAATATGCTCTGCCGCGTCATCGACACGGGCATTGGCATCGCCAGCGATAAACATGAGATGATCTTCCAGGAATTCAGTCAGGCCGACACCAGCACCACCCGCAAGTACGGCGGTACGGGGCTGGGTCTGGCCATTACCCGCCAGCTGGTGAACATGATGAGCGGCACGATCGGCGTGGAAAGCGCGCCGGGCAAAGGCGCGGCCTTCTGGTTCCGCTTACCGTTCATTGCCGCTAGCGGTTTCGATCAGGACTGGGCGACGAGCGCCAGCTTGCCGCACCTGAACCAGCACGCGGCCGAACCCGGCACCGTGAGCGTGCTAGTGGCCGAGGATAACCCGCTCAACCAGCTGTTCATGGAAAAGATGCTCGAGGGCTTTGGCTTCAAGCACATCGTAATGGCCAACAACGGCCAACTGGCGGTGGAAGCGTTCATGCAGCATGAGTTCGACCTTGTCTTCCTGGATTGCCACATGCCCGAGAAGAACGGCTACGAAGTGGCGCAAGCCATTCGCGAGATCGAGCGCGGCACCAGCCGCCATGTGCCCATTATCGCCATGACTGCGAATGTCATGTTCGGCGAGCGCGACAAATGCCTGGGCGTGGGTATGGATGAATATATCGGCAAGCCCATCGACATCGAGGCGTTCCGCGAGATGATCGGCCGCTGGGTGAACCTGCAGCCACTGCCCGACAGCGCCGCAGTGGCCGCACCGGCGGAAACAGCCGACCCGTGCGACGACCATTTGCCGATCGATATGAAACTCATTCATGCCTATGCGCTGGGCGATGTGGAACGCGAACGCCACGTGGCAAGCTTGTTCATGGAGCACGCCACCGAACTGATGGCCCAGCTGCGCGATTGCTGTGTCGATGGGGTGAGCAAGCAATGGTACGAGCTGGCGCACCAGTTGAAGGGCAGCGCGGTGAACGTGGGCGCTTACCGCCTGCGCGACCTGTGCAACAAAGCGCAAAATTCCATTTCTGCATCCGCGCAAGAGCGCATCGTGCTGGTCGAGCTCATGATCGAAGAAATTGCCTGCATCGAGCAGTTCTTCGCGGATAAAGGCTACATCCGCCGCGCGGCTTAAGGCGTAAAGCTCAGCACGCCATCACCCACGATCTGCACTGCCATAGCGGCGAGAATGACGCCGAGCAAGCGCGACAGCACGAGTCGGCCCGTGTTGCCCAGTACTTTGTCGATGGTGTTGGCCATGAGGAACACGCCAAGGCATGAGCCAATAACGAGTGCGATGACTAGGATAAGTGCCACGAAATTGGCGATGTGACCGGTGGCTTCGCTGGCTTGCAGGATGGTGGCCGTGATGGCGCCGGGGCCAGCCATGAGCGGAATAGCCAGCGGGAAGGCGGCGATATCGTCGGGATGGTCCTGCTCGATAGCGGCTTCCGCGGAGTTCGTTTTGCGCTCCTGACGTTTCTCGAACACCATCTCGGCGGCGATGTAGAACAGCAGCAAACCACCCGCGATGCGGAAGGCAGGAATGGTGATGCCCAACGCATCGAGCAGCGGCTGGCCGCCAAAGGCCGCCGACACCAGAATAGCAAAGGCGATGGTGACCGAACGATAAGCCGTGCGCTTGCGCTGCATGGCTTTCATGCCTGCTGTAAGGCCAAGGAAAATAGCCGCCAGTCCGGGCGGGTCGACCGCCACGAACAGCGTGACTAACGCGGTTTTGAAGAATTCATAATCCATGCATTGGCTGTAGCGCGGGCGAAAGATGCTGTCCAGCGGACTGAAACGTATTGACAATATGTTGCCAAAAACCGCAGTTTCGCCCATCTCGAGCGCAAGGGCCCATGAAAATTTATAACGACATCGTGATCGAACCGCGCGAAAAGCGCCGCCTGCTGACGGTATTTGCCGTGGGCACGCTCGGCCTGATCGCGGTCGGCATCCTGTTGTTCAATCAATACCAGCAACTGGTGCTGAAGCCCGCCGGGGTGCGCGACACCTATGACGTTTTGCTGCAAACGCGCGAGGTGTTCTCGCATCTACAAGATATCGAGACAGGTCAGCGTGGCTACCTGTTGACGGGCGACAAGGCATTCTTGGCACCCTACGAGGATGCCAACCAGAAGATCGATGAGCAGTTCGCTATCCTGCGCGAGAAGGTTCAGGATAACCCGCAGCGTATCAAGCAGTTAGATGAATTATCCGCGGTCGTTGAACAACAGCGGCGACTGCTGCAGAAGCAGATTAGAGAGCGCAATTTTACGGCAAAGAATCGCATCCTGACCGCCGTCGAAGCCGAGACCGGCAAGGCGATCATGGATCATGTTCGCAGCGTGATCGACCGGATGATCGACGATGAAAAGACTATCCTCGTTCAGCGTATCGAGACGTCGCAACTCAACCGCGAAGCATATGCACGCCTTCTTCTGGTCGGGGTGTTGTTAGCACTGCTGGCGCTTATTGTTACCAACGGTGTGGTCGTGCAGACCAGCATGCGCCGCCGCAATATTGAAGTCGCCCTACAGCGCACGCGTGAATTCAGCTCCATCATCCTTGATAATAGCCCCGATTGCATCAAGCTGATCTCGCCGACCGGCAAACTTCTGTCGGTGAATGCCGGCGGTTGTGTGTTACTCGAGATCGATGATGTTGCCACGTGCATGGACGCGCCATGGCTCGAATTCTGGAAAGGTCCGCACCATGCGATGGCCGAGCGCGCGTTCGAAGAAGCCAAACGCGGACGCGTTAGCCGCTTTGAAGGCGAATGCGCCACCGTCAAAGGCAATATGCGCTGGTGGGAAGTCGTGCTCGCGCCGATCAAGGGCGAAGACGGCAAGGTCGAACAGCTGCTGGGCATCTCACGCGATATTACAAAGCGCTACCTGGAAGAACAAACAGTGCGCGAAAGCGAAGCGCATTTCCGCCAGATGGCCGACACGCTGCCACACATGCTGTGGATGGCACGCCCCGACGGCTTCCGCGAATACTTCAACAAGCGTTGGTATGAATATACCGGCATGCCCGATGGCGAGACCGACGGCTGGCAAAAACTGGTGCACCCTGATGACCATGAGGCAGTGGTTAACCTATGGGAACATTGCGTAAAAACAGGCGAACCGTATGAGATCGAATACCGCCTGCGCCGCGCCGATGGTGTGTATAGCTGGACGCTGGGCCGCGCACTGCCTAAGAGCGACGAGACCGGCAACATCGTTCGCTGGTTCGGCACCAGCACCGTGATCGACGACCAAAAGCATGTGGAAGCCGAACTGCGCGAATCACGCGACGTGGCCGAGCGTGCCAACGCCAGCAAATCCGAATTCCTGGCCAATATGAGCCACGAGATCCGCACGCCGAT
>JBEIOT010000185.1:0-3860 GCA_040377415.1 Azospirillum sp.
GGCGATGCGAACCTTTCGTTCATTGCGGGGAATGATGTCCTGCTCAACGGCAGCTTATTCCAGACCTCCAGCAGCGGCGTTACGAATTACCTCATGCGCGCGGTGCGCCATATCGCCAATGCCTCGGGCATGGGCATGTTCTCTTTAGGGGGCGGCTTCAATCTCGAGCTGGATTCGGATTCGGACAATAACAGCGATGGCACCATTACCTGGAACGGTGGCACGGTCATCAACGCCGCGGCGGGTCTTATCGTCGTGCGGGATGCGATGAATATTGCGGGCACATTCAGTATGGCGACCAATGGCATTACCCTGCACGGCACCGTGGATGGCGATACGGTCGGTACGCGCAGTGTATCGTTCGATGCGAAAACGGGCACGTTCAACAATCTTGCCGCCATCGGCAGCATTCGCCAGCTGGCGAATCTATCAATATCTGCCGACAATGTGGTCATCGCCGGGAATCTTCACGGCACGGGTGCATTATCGATCCAGCCACGTAACAATAACCGCTTGATGCGCGTGGAACATGGGGCGGACGATGGCACGGCGCTGCATATCAACAGCACGGAACTCGGGCACATCCAGAATGACTGGAGCCAGGTCAATTTCGGTATTCTTTCAAGCGCCACGGCCTATCTCGATGTGGGTGCGGTCGCGTTCAACAATAACGTGAATCTTCGAGGCTGGCGCACACGCTTGTATGGCGCGCTGGAGATGCTCGGGTTCAATAATATTTCGTTCCAGCCGCAGGACGTGGAGTTGCATGCGGGTTCGTCGATCACCACCAATGGCGGCAATGTGAACGTGACGCCGGGCATTTCCATTCACGCGGCGAACCGTACGATCACTACCAACGGCGGCTTTGTGCTAATTAATGGCAGTCTGACTTCGGCGATCGCTGCGCCTGGCACCTTCACCATCGATACCGATAACGGCGCCATTGTGATCGGTAACAACACCAACGCCATCACGGCCGGTGCCATGACCAGCGGCAGCTATGTGCTGGATGCGGGTTTTGGTCCGGTGGAACTGAGGGGTGCGGTGAACATGCCGGGTGATCTCACGATCACGGGTAGCAGCTTTACCGGTGGCGATATGGGCGGCAGCACGGCACTGAATGCGGTATCGATCTCGACCGTGGGCGCGATGACGCTGCCGTCGATCAATGCGACGAGTATCTTCGCGCGCAATACGGGCGCGACGGCCGATATTACCATTGCGTCGGGTAAAACACTGACCACCACGGGCAGCGGTAACGCGCTGGTGCTGGCTGCGGGGCGCAACTTCATCAACCTTAGCAACGGCTCGGCGCTGAGCGCTGCGAGCGGTCGCTGGTTGGTGTATTCGGCTAATCCGGCTAACAACACGCGCGGTGGGCTGCTGCCGGACGCATCGAATTTCAACATGACCTATGCGGGTAACCCGCCAGCGGGCATCGGCAGCGGCAATCGACTTATTTACAGTCGCGTGACCGCACCGACGGTGACGTTGGTGACGGATGCCGACACGGTCATCTATGGCAACACTTATGGCATCGGTGATTTCAGCTATCAGTATGGCAGTGGCCTTGTGGGCGGTGATAGCTGGGGAAGCATTGGCCTGACGGGCAGCGCTGGCTTTACGAGCACCTATGGTGCGGGCACCACCGATGCGGGCGCGCAAGTAGGCATGATCAACGGCACGGTGGGCACGCTGAGCTCGGTGTTGGGTTACAGTTTTGCATTCACCGCGGGCGACCTGAACGTGACCCAGCGCTCGCTCACGGTGAATACTGCCAATGCTTCCAAATACCTGTCGCAAAGCGATCCGGTATTCGTGGGCAGTGACAACCTGCTGGCAGGCGATGCGGCGCAGATCATTTGGGGCTATGCGCCCGTGGGCTATGGCGGGGGTGTGGGTTCCTATACGATCGAGGCGGTAGCGACCGATCCGCTGGGACGCCTGAATAATTACGTGCGCGTTGATAACTATGGCAGCTTCACGGTGCTGGCCGATATTATCGTGACACCTCCGCCCCCGCCTCCGCCGCCGCCCATAGCGAATGATGTGCCGGATACGGTGCTGCGCGGCTTTGCGGTGCCGATATTGCCGCTTCTGAACCCTGCGATGAATATTCCTGCCGCTACCCGTTCGGCGGCTGCAGCGGATGATGCGCAGGAAAGTGATGAGGCGAAGGCGGAATACCGTGCGGATGCGCAGAACGGTCTGCTCGGCGGTTGGGAGCTTTACCGCATCGGGCCGCGCTTGCAGGCGATCTTGGATATCTAGGGATTTTCCTGCGCGAAAAACGGTGATGGCCGTTCGCTTTGCAATGGTGGGTCGAGCAAGAGTTGAACTTGCGACCTCACGCTTATCAGGCGTGCGCTCTAACCACCTGAGCTACCGACCCACTGCAAGCAAGGCGTGTCTTGTAGGTAGGGGCGGCTTTCCTGTCAAGCACACTTATAACGAACGCTATTTCAGGGGTTTGCAGGCCGCACGAAGCACGGATGCACCCACCAGCGCCGAAAGTAACGATCCGACCATGACGCCTAGCGTCGCGGCGTCGCGCAAAGCTGTGCTGTTCAGCGCCAGTGCCGCGATGAACAAACTCATGGTAAACCCAATACCGGCAATGCTGGCAATCCCCAGCATCATCCCCCAGTTGGCACCTTGCGGTAGCTTGGCGAGGCTCAGTTTTACGGCGATGAAGGTGGCGGCAAAAATTCCCAGCGGTTTGCCGATAAGCAGGCCCAGTGCAATGCCCAGCGGTAAGGGCTGCATGAGTGCGCCGATGTCGATCCCGGTGAGTTTGACGCCGGCCGTGGTGAACGCGAACAAGGGTAGAATGCCAAACGCGACGAATGGGTGCAGCCGCTCCAGCAAGTGATTGAGTGGTGAGTGCGATTTAGCCCCATCGACGCGCAACGGGATCATGAGGCCGGTGAACATGCCCGCGACGGTGCTGTGGATACCGGAGAGATGCACGTAGTGCCACAGTGCAGCCCCTAGCAGCAGGTAGATTACCAGGCACGTGCCGCCATTGCGATTGTAGAGGAACATCGCTGCCGCAATGATGCCGCTGAGCAGCAGCGGCTGCGTGGCTACGCCTTCGCTGTAAAACGCGGCAATGATAATGATGGCGGCGAGGTCATCATAAATGGCGATGGCCAAGAGGAAGATCTTGGCGGCCACGGGCACACGCTTGCCGAGCAGCGACACCACACAAATAGCAAAGGCGATGTCGGTAGCAGTGGGAATGGCCCAGCCATGCGCTAAAATCTCGGGATTGAAATGAAGGTAGATGAGGGCCGGTGCAATGATGCCGCCCAGCGCCGCAATGAGTGGCAACACACGCTGGCTGGCAGTGGCGAGCACCCCTTCGCCCATTTCGCGTTTGAGCTCCATGCCGACTGCGAAGAAGAAAATGGCCATCAGCACGTCGTTGACGAAGACTGGCAGTTTCATGTGTCCGATGGTGACTTCGCGAAGGGCGGCGTATTCGCTGGCCAGAGCGCTGTTGGCTGCCATGAGGGCCAGTGCGGCACAGAGTAGCATCACAAGTCCGCCTGCGGCTTCGGTATGCAGGAATTCCTGGATTCTGCTCAGGCGACGGATCATGCGTTGACGCGGGGGGTGGCGTTGATGCGTTTACCATGCGGTGCGTCGTCGCCGCTGAGGGTGACGAACCAGTCACTCACCTGCTCAGGCGTGGGCAGGCTGAGTGGGTCTTCGCCGGGGAAGGCTTTGGCACGCATGCGCGTGCGCACCGCGCCGGGGTCGAGGAGGTTGACGCGGATCTTGGTTTGTTTCACTTCGGCGGCGTAGGTGAGCGTGAAATGCTCGAGTGCGGCTTTGCTGGCAGCGTAGGGGCCCCA
>JBEIOT010000066.1:0-9026 GCA_040377415.1 Azospirillum sp.
GATCGACAAGCCAGTGGAAGTTGTTTCCAAGGCGGCGAGCGCAGCGGTGGAGGCGGCGGCCGATCACGTGCAATCGGCTAAGAAGGCGGTCAGTTCGGTCGCGAACAAAGTTGCCGGCACGGGGCGCTCGATCGTGGGCAAGATCGGTAGCTGGTTCGGCGCCGGCGATGATGACGATGATGATGACAAGCCGAAGGTGAAAGCGAAGCCCAAAGCGGCCGTGCGCAAGCCTGCCGGCAATGTGCTGGATAAGGAGCTTAAGGAAAATCTAGGGGTGCTTAACCAAAAAGGTTGGGATGACCTGGTGTCGGGCAACGGCCAAAAGACCTTCGACAAAGACCGCGACGGCAAAGTGGAGCTTCACGAGCTAAAAGCCGTTCTTGCGCGCCATGGCATCAAAAATATGGATCAGATCGACAAGAACCACGATGGAAACATCACCGGCAAAGAGCTGACCAACGTCATGGTACGCATCCGTGACAGAGAGGGCGCACGGGTGCGTTGACCCTCATCATTGGTCAGGGAGCGTATCGGCAGATAAATCCTTCGATCTTGCGGCTGAAGGATATTTGTTTGGATGGATTGCGTGACCCAAATGGCGCTTAATGGAAAAAGATGCTTTAGAAACAGCCCTTAAGACATATTAGGCTTCGCTGAATCAAATGGCGGTAATAGTTAATTATTAACAAATAATTTACCTAAATACCGTACATTCGTAGCTAAGAACAAAATACCAAGGATGGTTTTACATGGCACAGTTTCGCTTTGCCCTCGTTCTCGCACTTCTATCAAGCTTCGTCGCTGGCTCCGCTGCTCAGGCAGCTAGCTGGCCGTCGCTGCCCGCCGCTTGTACACCGGATCGTGCGGTAAAATGGGACTCTGGCAAAAGTGAATCGGCTCAGGAGGCGTGCCACTGCCCGCCGCCCAGCATGTGCCCTACCACGTACCAAGAATATTCCAATCCTTCGTTGGCGAAAATGCCGTCGCGCATGATCAATCGTTGCTGCCCGGAGATCGCTCCGCCGACGTGCCCGGCTGGTACTGCGCTTGCCGGCCAGCCTATGCCCCAGAATGGCGAATGTGATCCGCGCTGCCCCGCAGGCTCGCAGCTTGCTGGTCAGATCATGCCTCAAAATGGCGATTGTAATCCGACCAAACCCAGCGCGTGCCCGGCAAAATATTATCCGACGCTCACGGAGTCAGGATTAAGCGGCCTTACCAACCTCGGCGCGCCGAAAGATCCGCGCAAAGGCCGCGATAAGCGGGAAGCCAATATCGGTACCTTCAAATATCCGGATGGCTCGACCTATACGGTGAAATCTGGCGGTCGCATGGATTATGCGGCGGTCGCACACCTGCCGACTCGTTACCAGTATTCGTTGCGCCTCACGAGCTTTGCTGCCCAATATGGTTGGGCATGGGCGGGCGATGCTTCCTTCTATAGATGGGCCACCAATGGCATTTGGAATGACTCGGCTACTTTCTACTCGGTAAAGAGTGCGGTGGGTCCTGATAAGCTGACATGGTTTGGATTTGCCGCAGCGATCCCTGATAACTTAGCGAACAATCTTATTTCGCCAGATGCCGTCAAAGCATGGGGTGGTGCGGATCGTTACGAGATCGGTCAGAATAACGGGATGGGTTTCCTGACGCGCATCAACGCGCCCGCGAAGATCGAAGCTGAAGTGGGCGACTTCCTCGGCCAGTGTCGCCAGGCTTATGGTGAATTCATTGAGTTGAACAAAGTGAATGTCAGCGGCGAGCAATGTGCCTACGTGCAGTGTCGCTATGTATACAGCGATGGTACTGAGTCGTGCTTGGCGAGCGATGTGAAAGTATCGCTGGCCGATGGCAGCAGCAAAAAGGTTTCGGAGCTGAAGCTGGGCGATGTGGTGAAAGGTTCGACGGGTGACCACAAAGTCATCGCGGCGAATACCTATCAGTCGTCGCTGCGCGTGCTGCACGGTATCAACGGTGGTGGCGAACTCCTCACCGGTGACCACCCGCTTCACACAAAGGATGGCTGGAAAGTCATCAACCCGCTTGCGGCCGAGATCTACGCCAAAAAGCCGGGCTTTGCAGCAACTGTGCTGGCTGTGGGTGATGTGCTGATCACGGATAAAGGCGAAGTGGTGGTGAAATCCATCGAGCGTCATGCGAAGATCGATCCGATCACTACTTATAACATCAAGGTCGAAGGCAATGCTGGGTTCTACGCCAATGGCATTGAGGTCAAGGGCTTCGATAAAATGGAAATGAAGTACGAATAGTATGAGCCGACTTCTTCACCGCTTTGTAAGGGACACGAACGGCGTTGCCGCCATCGAGATGGCGCTGACATTCCCGATCATCGTATGGCTGACGATGGCGATCCTTGAGCTCGGTATTATTTTTCATATCTCGTCGCTGGCGAATTTTGCGGCGAATGAAGCGGCTCGTATGGGGAAGACCGGTAATAATTATGGTTTCCAGGGAACACGCGAACAATTGACTTACCAAACGGTTCAGAATTACCTTGGTCCATGGATCTTTGGGCAGGGAAATCTAGCGGTGACTTCGCAAGCTTACGGTAACTTCCGCGATATCGGCCAGCAGGGGCAGGGCACCTCGGGCAGTGCAGGACGCGGTAACCAGATCGTGATCTATACCGCCACGCTGCAATGGAGATTGCTGACGCCGTTCTTTGCGACGTTCATGCAGCAAGATACGCTTCCCATCACCGCGCGTGTGCTGACCAAGAACGAGAATTTCCAGTGAGGCGTTCATCTTTTATCCGGCGCTTCGTCGGCGACGAACGCGCAGCCGTTCTGCTTGAGTTCGCTTTTGCGCTGCCGGTGTTACTCATCCTGTTCTTTGGCGTTTATGAGATTTCGCGCTACCTGCTTTATCGGGAGCGTTTGGAATCCTCGGCCATCCAGATCCTTGACCTCATCACCCAGACAACGAACGTCGATGCGACGTCGTTGGATAATTTATACGCGACTTTGCCGACGATGATGGAGCCGTATAGTTTGATCAGTCCGCGTATCATCATCACCCAGATCGTGCTGCCGCCGGGCCCTAATTGCCGCCCCATCGCGCTGTGGCAGTTTAGGCCGGGTGGTAGCCAGGTAGCGCCTACCGTTGGGCAGCCAGCGGATCTCGACCAAATCCAGCTAACGGCGGGCGATAACGTGATGTCGATCGAAGTGACGGCGGTTTATCAGCCCATCAGCGATAACGCCTATGTCGGCAATCTCATTGGCCGCTACACGCAATATGTGCAAAGTTTCGGCCACACCCGTTACGGCAGTTTCAACATCGACCCGAATAATGGCCGCGTAGTGACCGCTACATGCGTTCCTTGATTGTGGGTTGTCCGAAAATATGCCTTATCTAATACGTCACCAGGAGCGCTCACGATGAAATTCCCTTCCATGCTAAGTCGTTTCCGTCGTGATCAGTCCGGTGCGATCATGCTGTTCATCGTGTTCGCCATCACCACCATCATCGGTGCGTCGGCGGTGGCGTTCGAAATGTCGCGCTACGCGAAGGCAAAAGCCCGCTTCAATAATGCGCTCGACCAGGCGGTGCTTGCGACTGCCGCAGCCAACAGCCCGGATCCTGCGGCTTATGGCACGAAATACTTTAATACGAACCTGTCGGCGGAGATGCCTAACATCACGGTGAACAGCTTAAGCTTCAGTGTTACCGGCAACCGCGAAACATGGCAGGCCGATGCTACCGGCTCCATGCCCACCGTCTTCGCGCGCTTTATCGGCATGACGTCGTTGGAGCTGAATCACCATGCCACCGTTGGCTGGGACATGAATTCGCAAACCGAGATCGTGGCGCTGATGGATGTGTCCGGCACCATGTGTGCGAAGTTCGAACGTGTGGCGCAAAGCAACGGTGCCACGGCCATCGACATCGTTCCTGATCCGAGCTGCACTAAACTGAACCAGATGAAAGAAGCGATCAAAGAGGTCGTCAATATCGGCGTGGGCTATAACGGCTTGCCCGGTTCACCCGCCTACAAAGTCGGCATCATTCCCTTCACCTACAAACTCAAAGTTGCCAACCCCAATAACATTCCGGACTTCGTGCTGCAGGGCGAGACGGACGGAAACTTTGGTGCCGACTACTACAAGAACGTAACGGATGCTGAGGGCTCGGCGCCCCCGATCCCGAACGTCACGCCGTTGATGAACATCAATAGCGCGGCAGATAAACAAGCGTTCCTGGCCCGTGCGGATGCACTCTCGACCGGTACGAACCAGGAGATCAACCGCCCGTTCATGAAGCGCAGCGCCATGGGTGCATTGTTCGCAGCGCTCATGCTCGATCCTGCCCATACATCCATCTTCGGGGGTGCAGCACCTGCGCCACTCGATAGTCCAACGCGCAAGATCGTCATCCTGATGACGGACTCGGCGAACCTTGGCTGCTGCTACACCAACTGGCCTGCGGACAATTTCCGCAACCACTATGTTTATTCTTACGCACCGGACCATGAGGTGCTGGTGGGCGGAAGTGGCCAAAAAGGCGTGTGCGAGACCATGAAGGAAGAGGGCATCGAGATCTTCACGGTGCTGTTCGACGTGGACCGTCGCGACATGGACGTGCGGGGCGAGCAGATCGTGGATTCGTTCCAAAGCTGTGCTTCAAGTCCTGAGATGGCCTTTGAAATTCCGTTCAATGACACCCAGAAGCTAAAAGAGGCTTATACCATCATTGGCAAATCGGTGATGAACCTCCAGCTGACCAAGTAAGCTGCTGTTGTTCTCGTTATTTATTGGATTTTAGAAATTCCCTAAAATATGGGGTTATTAACCAATTCATAACCTTTCGGGCGTAATCTGAACCTAGGCAAATCCTTAGGTTTCCATGGCAATCACGACTACCAGTGATCTGAACGTTGAGCTGACCGAGCTGACCAGTGCTCCGGCACCGGTCGAGCTGAATGTCGCCGACAACAGCATCGAAGCAGCCGCATTCCGCCGTGCCATTCATGAGCTTGAGAGTGTTCGCGCAGGCTTGGAAGAGCCGATGCGTAGTGAGCTTGGCAATCTTATCAGCAGTCTGCAGTCGCAATTCAGCATCAGCGGCACGATCACCTCCAATATCGCCAGCGCTTTGCAGGAAGCCCGCGGCCAAGCAACGCAATACACTGCCATCGCCGCACAAAATAACCAGGCCGCGCTGTATGAGGCACTTGATCTGAATGCCAGTGAGCGCAGCTACGTCAGTCGTCGTGTGAGCGCGATGATGTCTAATGATGTGGTCGAGCTGCTGGCGATTCGTATGGAAGACCCGCAGCTGAAGGCGTTGATGCCGGATGATCTTGCTGCGATCAAGGTCGATACTCAGGAATATCTCAAGAGCGCTGAATACAAAGCCGTTCGAGAAGAGATCATAAAAGAAGGCGAGCCGGCGCTGGCGGAACGTGAAACCAGGCTGCTGCGCCGCCAGCAAGCGTTGGATGAGTTGCTAGAGAAGAACCCAAGCGGTCCGGTGCATGACCTGCTCGTGCAAGCGCAGCAGATCAACCTGCTCAAACACGGGGAATCCAAAGAATTCTTGCGGGCGGTTCGTAACAATGAATCGCCGGAACAAATCCGTGCTGCTTACGATGAGCTCATGCAGGTGGAGAACAAGATCGCGGCGGGTGAGCTAAAAGACCCCCAGCGCGATTTCTTACAGAGATCCGGAAGGAAATTCATAAGGTCGCTGTCCGAAGAAAAGCGTGGGCATATCGATACGCCTGAAGAAGTGGTCGCTGAAGCCCGACTGCAAACGACCGCCGAAAAATTTAATGCTTATCACGTGTGGAAAAGCCGCAATCCCGGTGCGGATATTGAAAAAGCCCCCAAGGACATTCAAGCCACATCGGCAGCGTTGGCATTGTTGGCGGGTATCGAAACCGGTGCGCGCGATAAGGCGCTACTGGCCGAATTAGTAAATATGCGCACCAACATGGTGGCCATCGAAAAAAGCAGGGCGGAAGGCACGGAGCTACAGGGCGACCTGAAAGAGTATGCGAGCAACCTATCGTTCGTCAATAAGACCGAAAACCCCCTGCAAGAGCGTGCGGAGCTGTTGGCAAAAACAGTGGGTGGTCGTTTGAAAGATAGCGTTCATACCAGCGATAGCGCCAGTCTGGGCCTGGCTGTGGTCACATTGGGCTTTGTGGATCGCAACGGTGGACTGGAAAAGCATTTTGAAATGCTCACCCGTGCGGAAAAGAACCCTGAAGACAAAACTGCGAAGGCCTACAAAAAAGCGTACAGCGATTATATGCAGGTCACACTGCTTGGCGAAGATGTTAAGGGTCGTGCGCGCACCGATATGTTGGCGGCGCAAACGCTGCTGGGTGATCGTTTAAGAGATAACAGCCTTAGTGTAGCAAGCGGCTCCAGTGGCATCGTGTTCTATGACCGCAATGACACAGGATACGAAGGTAGAAGCACGCTGCTTTCTGCGCGCAACGCGCTTTCTTCAGAACTCACCGGCACACAAGAAATGGTGAAGATCATGTACAAGGAGTCGCGTGCTGAGCCCAAGCCCGACGCCGAATTCGTGAAGATGATCGAGCAGATCGATACATACCGGATCCACAACGACCCCTCGAGTAAGCCGCTGATCGAGGCGCTGTGGCGTGGCACACCAGCAGCAGAATTGCGCTCGAAGCTGGATGCGATCATGGCCGAAGAGAACAGCGGCATGAAGATCTACAGCCAGGCAGCATTAGCACAAACCGACCAGTTCCAGCGCGATCTGCTTAAGAAATATGACCTGCTTGAGCAGGATGGTTCGATCAACGTGCCGGCGTTGATGGAGCGCGTGCGTGCGAACAAAATTGACGTGTACGATATTTGGGAAGCCAATAAAGCCAAACCGATGTCGGCTATTCCAGAAAACCTTCAAGAAGCGCGTGCTTTGTCGGAAGTCGCCACAGCCTTGCGGGCTGCGCACTCGATCGAGCACCTGATCGAGCGCGGCACCAGTATTGAGAATGCGCTCGGCACTACTAACAGCAACGCCATTCTGGCCGAAGATCAGAAAATGCACATGGCGATCATGCAGTATGATCCGGTCACCAAAGCAGGCAAAAAAGAATTCGATGCCGCGATCTCCAAATATCTCATGCAGGATGAGTACATCCGCAAAAAAGAAGAAGCGGATGTTAAAATTACCGCTGAAGGGCGTACGGATACGGCCGATATCGTCAAGAACACGATCGCATTGCTTGAGGATCGCCTGGCCAAGAATCCCGAGCTTTTCCGCGAAGATGCGAATGGCCACGGCCACGAAAATGAACAACTCTCGGGCATCGGCGCGGCGCTAGCTTCGGCAACGGGCTTCAATGCGGCCATGGAAGCCGCGCAGCTCGTGCATCAGGCAACTAAAGCCGAGGCCGAAAAGAAAATGTTGGCCGATGTGCGTGAAAAAGAAGGCAGCGCGGGCGCCTTCGATGATCTTCACAAAACGGATCTGGAAAAAGCGATCATCGGTGCCGTCAGCGGTATCAGTCTTGAGGTCCGCGCGCAGATGCTTGGCGGGCTTGAGGCCATCAAGGCGGTGAACGTTGGCACCGAATATACCAGCTACAACGAGATCGAGCGTGCCTTGAAGGCAGCCGGGGTGAGCCGCCCGGCGGATCTGGCCGATGTGAATGGGAACGGCTTCGACGTGGCGGATATTCAGGCTAAATTAACGCCGAACCTGGCCCAAAACGGGCAGGGCCAAGGCAAAGCATAGGCCTCTAGAAGGCCAACAAACATTCCCTTTTTTGTCATATTTTAGTCCGGCTGTCACACAACCGTCATATTCACGTGGTATTTTGAATGTGAAGGAGTGTCACTGCGCACATGAAGTCGGATCCGACAGAAACACAGAAAGATAGCATCGCCCCGAAAGAGGCGGTGGTTGACGCTGTGATGACGCGCGCGCTGAGCTCGGATGAAGATCTGCTGTTGTCGCCGGAAGTGCAGGCAGCTGTATTGCAATTAAAAGCGCTGGCGGGCGAAGCGCTCGAAGCCGAGCGTTCGGCGGATGACCATGCCTCGGAAAATCCAGATGCGGCCCGTGATGCAACGCGTGCTCGTGAGGCCGGTGACACCGCCATCAGCGGGCAGGCAGCGATCAAATCCGCGGCGCGCAGTGGCGACAAAGCGGCGGTTTCCGGTGTCATCCAGCGCACGTTAGGCAATGCGCGCCTGGCTGTAGCGAACGCGTCGGACATCGTTGAAGATCACGAACATTCGGCTTCGAGTTCATCGTCGGAGCGCACGGCGCACGGCGCCGACATCAAGGCCAAGGAGCAGTCGAAAAAAACCAATGCTGCACCGGTCGCGAAGAAAAAGAAAAAAGTAGCTGAAGAAGCTGCCGAGCATGATGAGCCGACGCCCAAAGAGCGCGCCGCGGCTAAAAAGCTTGCCGCGCAGAAGCGCTATCGTGGTGAGAACGACGATAACGATGAGCGTGATAACGAAGTAGGCAAGGGCAAGGAGCGTCGCCAGCGTAAGGCGACGAGCACGACCGGCCGTAGCTTTACGAGAAAACTTGCTACCGTGTTCGATGAGGATACGGCCGATGAGATCGTATCGACAGCCGGCACGGCGTATCAAAAAGTTACGGGTGGTGCAGCAGCCATCAGCAGTGGCGACGTCGCAGGTGCCGATAAGGCGGCGCAAGATACCGGCCGCGGCGTACGCAACACCTTGCGTGACGATATCGGTGTGAATGCAACGGTCGCAGAAATCGGCGGTAAAGCCGTGCATAACGTATTGTGGGCAGGTGGTCGCGCGGGTACGGCGGTGGCGAACACAGGTGACGCAGCGCGTGACTTAGCGGCGGATAAATACCAGATGATGTGGAAATTTGGCCGTGAGCTGAACCAGTTGGTGGGCGGCTTGCAGCAAAATGCTAAAACGCGTGCCCTGTACGATACCGACAAGGACGGTAAAGTGGAGCTGCACGAGGTCGTGAACAAGCTGAAGTCCTACGGCATCCATGATATGAAGAACGTGGATTTCAACAACGAC
>JBEIOT010000190.1:0-3540 GCA_040377415.1 Azospirillum sp.
CGCGCTGCGGTTATCGCCGAAATTCATTGCGCTGCAGGCTGAGCGCCAGTCGCAATTGCTGCAGAGTTTTGTGGCTCGCGCGGACACGGCCATGCTGCGCAGCATGGAGCGCAAGACCAGCGCGTTGGAGCGTTTAAGCGGCATGCTGGCCTCGCTCAATGTGCTGGCGGTGATGCAGCGCGGTTTCGCGTTAGTGAAAGACGCCAATGGTGCGGTGGTGAAGCATGCTGCGGCATTGGTCGATGGGCAAGGCGTCAGCCTGCAATTCTACGATGGCGAACGTGCGGCGACCATTGGCAAAGGTGGCAGCGCACCCAAAGCGAAGAAAGCAAAGCCCGCAAGCACGCAACAGGGCGGCTTGTTCGACTAGATGCTGGCGGAAAGCTGGAAGAAGTTCAGCAAGCGGCGCGAGATCCGGTAGGTCAGCCACAGCGAGAACAGAACGCCGAATGCCGGCAGCACCATGATGGGCAGCGTGTAATCGACGAAGGCAAGCGCTTCACGATTCGTCATCCAGTAATTGAACAGCGTCTGGTAGCTATCCATCACCGTGAAGATGTCGAGGAATTTGCCTGTCATGGGGTTCACGCCCGATTCGGGGCTGTAAACGATATATGCCGCGCCGTAGAGGCTGCTGTAGGCAGGCAGCAGCAGTGTTGCGCACAAGAGGATGGGCGTGAGGATGGCGGTAACGAATAAAAGAGGTAAGCGCATGCGGCTTATTTGGCGGCGGGCGGCGAAAAAATCGAGCGCGGCGACGCAATGGCCGCAGAAGTTCCTGTAAACGGCCTGTTTCTTCGATGGCGAGTGCCACCGGCAGCGTGGCGATCGCAAGGCCCCACGCGGCAGGAATGCGTGCGGCATCTTTCTCGGTAGTGATAAGGCCTGCGCCGGTGCGCGTTGCGGTTTCGGCCAGCGCGCGCAGCTCGCGTTCGCTGAACGGGTGGTGGTCGGCGAAATCGTGGGTCGCTATCACCTCGGCGTCGTTGGTGCGCAACGTGGCATAGAATTTTTGTGGATGCGCGATGCCTGCGAAGGCGAGCCAACGTTTGGCCGTAAGCCATGAAACATCGCCCACGGGGTTGATGCGGGCGCGGAACACCTCGCCCAGCGTTTGTAAGCGCGGAAGCAAATGATGTGGGTCTTCCTCGCCGATCGCCATGGCGATGGTTGGGGCATTGCCATAGGCGCTTTCAAGCGTTTGCCGCAGCGGGCCAGCAGGCAGCAGGCGTTCATTGCCGAGGCCGTTATTCAGGTCGACCACGAGGATGGAAAGATCATGCGCCAGTGCGTGGTGCTGCAATGCGTCGTCGGCGATGACGAGGGTGGCACCGGCCTGATGGGCGGCACGGGCCGAGGCGAGGCGGTCGCGCCCGACCCATGTGGGGGCAGCCTTTGTCAGCAGCAATGCTTCATCGCCAACGTCGGTCGCGTTGTCCGTCTCGCTCACGCGGTGGGTGGTGGTGATGCGCCCGCCATAGCCGCGGCTGATGATATGCGGCACTTCGCCCATTGCTTGTAGCATGGTGGCAATGGCAATGGCGGTGGGTGTTTTGCCGGCGCCACCGGCGGTGACGTTACCGATGCTGATGACCGGCAGCGGCGCACGTTGTGCGGCCTTCATTTTTTTATCATAGGTGAAACCCAGCGCATACAGCGTCGAAAGCGGAAGCAGCAACGTACTGAGCAGGTTTTTGCTGCGCCAGAAATGCGGGGTCTTCATACGGCCCCCAGTGCTTCATCGATGCGCGCGAGAATGGTTGCGGTCGCACCGCGCGAAGCATTCACCACTTCAAAGGCGGCTTTCGCATCGGCGAGGATCAGGTTCGGATCAGCAAGCAGTGATGTCACCGCGCGTCCTAGTTCTTCCGTATCGGCGACGAGGCGGATCGCATGGGCTTCCTGCATCTGTTTTACGATGTCGTTGAAGTTATGCACGTGGCGACCGCTGATGATGGCGCATTGCTGGCGCGCAGGTTCCAGCGGATTATGGCCACCATGCGCGATGAGTGAGCCGCCGACGAACACGATGGGTGCCAGATGATAGAAGGTGCCAAGCTCGCCCATGGTGTCGGCCAAGTAAAGCTGAACCGAATCATCGATGGCTTCGCCTTTGCTGCGCTGCACGGCTTTGAAGCCATTGCTGCACAATTCGCTGGCGATCGCATCGCCGCGTGCGGCGTGGCGTGGCACGATGATGGTAAGCAGATTGGGAAATTGCTGCGCAACATGGCGGTGCGCGCTAGCGATCATTTGTTCTTCATTGCCGTGCGTGCTGGCGGCGAGCCAAAGCGGGCGATCACCCACTTGCAGCGCCAGCTGTTCCAGCATGGCAGTGTTAATGGGCAGCGGCTCGGCGTCGAATTTTACGTTGCCCGCTTCAATGACGTTCTGTGCGCCGAGGGCGCGCAGGCGTGCCGCGTCTTCGCTGGAGCCGGCATAGAGTGCGGTGAAGCTATTAAGCAGTTCGCGGGCGAAGGATGGCCAGCGCTTCCAGCCTTGGAAGGATTTGGCGGACAGGCGCGCGTTCACTAGCAGCATGGGAATGCCGCGTTTGCGCGCGCGCAGAATCAGCTGCGGCCAGAATTCGGATTCGACCCAGAGCGCGAGATCCGGATGCCAGTGGGCGAGGAAACGTTTCACGCTCGCGGGCGTGTCGACCGGGATGAATTGGTGAATGGTGCGCGGAAGTTGTTGCTGCGCCACCAGTGCCGCACTGGTCACGGTGCCGGTGGTGATGAGCATGTGCGCCTGCGGTTGCGCCGCCAGCAATTTACGCACCAGCGTGAGCATGGATTGTACTTCGCCGACGCTGGCTGCATGCAGCCAAATGAGGCGGCCTTCAGGCCGCGCAATTGCGGCATGGCCAAAGCGTTCCCTCAAACGGTTCGCATCTTCTTTGCCGCGTTTGGTGCGGCGTTTTAGCCAGCCGCGCAGCAAGGGCGTGAGCGCATAACCTGCCGCGCTGTAAAGCGGAAGGATCATTCGTGTACTCCAGCCAGCCCATCGGCATTTTCGGTCAGGCGCGTCATGGCGTATTGCAGCTGCTCGGTGATTTTGGCGATGGTCGCGTCATCCGCATCGGCGGGTACGAAAATGGGTGCTGCGCACAAATGATAAATGCGACCGAATGGCATGAATAGCATGAAACGGTCCCAGCTGCGGAAACGCTTGTAGCGTGTGGCAGAGTAGGTGACCGGGATGAGCGGGAAACCCGATTTGCTGGCGAGATAGGTGGCACCGGGTGCGGCTTTTTGTGCAGGGCCGCGCGGACCATCGGGGGTGAGGGAAACGTTGCAGCCTTTTTCCAGCACCGCGAGCAGGCCGCGTGTAGCGGTGGCGGCGGCAGCCGCACCTTTGCTGCGCGTGCCATACACGGTGCGGATGCCGAAGCTGCGTGTCAGCATTGAAGCGATCAGGCCGTCGCGATGCGGGGTCGACAGCACATAGGTGCGGCGGCGTGGGGGGATGACGAACAGCTGCGCGATCATGCGGCCATGCCAGAAGCAGAAGATGGCAGGTTTTTCGCCGCGTGCGTAG
>JBEIOT010000005.1:0-20033 GCA_040377415.1 Azospirillum sp.
ATGATGCCGTAAACACCCAGCGAGCTGATGGCGAAAATGTAAAGCACACCCACGTTCAGGTTGGCGATAGTGAAGGTCTCACCGATGGGAATGACCGCCCAGCCGACCAGCGCCAGCGCGAACGTGATCATCGGCGCCAGCATGAACATCACTTTGTTCGACTTGGTCGGGATGATGGTCTCTTTAAAGAACAGCTTCAACCCGTCAGCGAACGGCTGCAACAGGCCGAACGGGCCGGTTACGTTGGGGCCTTTGCGCAGCTGCATGGACGCGATCACCTTGCGCTCCATATAGGTCAGCATCGCCATCGCGATCATCATCGGCACCGATACCAGCAGGATATCGCCCACGATCTCCAGCGTCGGCAGCAGGTAGTCGGTCCAAAGTTCGCTGTGCAGGAATTCGTTCATTACGCGGCTTGCTCATGGCTGGTGGGGTGGAGTGCGGCCACGCATTCAGCCATCGTCTTGCTGGCGCGGCTAATGGGGTCGCTCATGTAATAGTTGCGCACGGGATAGTCGAACTTCTCCGCTTTCACGCCTTCGGCTTTCACCGGCGCGCTGTTCCACGCTGCTTCCGTGCGCTCGCCCACATATTGGAACGCCGTCAGGCGCGAAGCCAGTTGGCCACGCAGTTCACCCAGCGATGCATAACCCAGCGGTTTGCCCAAATGCTGCGCCAGCCGCGCGATGATTTCCCAATCGACCTGTGCCTGGCCCGGTGCGAATACCGCACGACGCGTTTCCTGCACGCGGCCTTCGGTGTTCACGTACCACGCGTCTTTTTCGGTATAGGCCGCACCCGGCAGCACCACATCCGCGCGATGCGCGCCGATATCGCCATGGTGCCCCTGATAGACCACGAACGCATCGCCCATGTAACCCATGTCGACTTCATCGACGCCAAGCAGGTAGACGAACTTGATATCACCAGCCGCAATCGCGCTCACGATACCCGCCATATCTTTACCACCCGCTTGCGGCACGAAGCCGACATCGAGCCCGCCCACGCGGCTTGCGGCGTAATGCAGCAGGTTGAAGCCGTTCCAATCATTGCGAACTACATTGCATGCGTTCGCCACAGCCTTGGCGGCATTCAGCACGGCCTTGCCATCGCCACGCGCCAGCGCACCCGCGCCGAGGATGATAACGGGGTTCTTCGCTTCTTTCAGCGCCTTGGCCACATCGCCTTTGCCTTTGGCAATGTCGGCCAGCAGCGTCGGCTCGTCGCCCAGTTGGGTGACGGGGAACGTGAGATCCAGTTCCGCACCGATATTGAACACTTGCGCACCGTTATTCAGGTACGCCTTGCGCAGGCGGCTATTCACCAGCGGCGCTTCGTGGCGCGGATTGGTGCCTATGAGCAGCACCGCATCGGCCAATTCCAGATTCTGGATGCCGGTATTCATGATGTAGCTCGAGCGATCACCCGCATCGAGGGCCGAACCATCTTGGCGGCACTCAAGGTTCGGCGAACCCAAGCCCACCATCAAGTCCTTGCAAGCTTGCATGCTTTCCACATCGGCGAGGTTGCCCGCGATGGCGGCCATCTGCTCGCCCTTCAGGCCTTGTACTTTACCGCTGATGGTGGCGAACGCTTCTTCCCAGCTCGCCGGTACCAGCTTGCCGTGCTTGCGCACATAAGGTTGGTCCAAACGCTGCACGCGCAATCCGTCGCACGCATGGCGGCTCTTATCGGCCAGCCATTCTTCGTTCACTTCTTCGTTCAGGCGCGGCAGCACGCGCAGCACGGCCTCGCCGCGTGAATCCACGCGAATGTTGCTGCCCACCGCATCGAGCACGTCGATGCTCTCGGTCTTCTTCAGCTCCCACGGACGCGCCACGAACGCGTACGGTTTGGAAGTCAGCGCACCCACGGGGCACAGATCCACCACGTTGCCCGAAAGCTCCGAGCTGAACGGCTTCTCAAGATACGTCGTAATTTCCATGTGCTCGCCACGGCCAATGGCACCAAGTTCCGGCACGCCCGCCACTTCATCGGCAAAGCGCACGCAACGGGTGCAATGGATGCAGCGGTTCATCTCTGTCTTGATGAGCGGGCCCATCGATTTATGTTCCACCGAGCGCTTATGCTCGTGGTAGCGGCTCTTGCTGTTACCATAGGCCAGCGACTGGTCCTGCAGGTCGCATTCACCGGCTTGGTCGCAAATGGGGCAATCCAGCGGGTGGTTGATGAGCAAGAACTCCATCACCCCTTCGCGCGCCTTCTTCACCATCGGCGTGTTGGTCATCACTTCCATATTCGGTGCGGCGGGCAGCGCACACGAAGCCTGCGGCTTCGGCGGGCCGGGCTTCACTTCCACCAGGCACATGCGGCAGTTACCCGCGATGCGCAAACGATCATGGTAGCAGAAACGCGGAATCTCCACGCCTTCGCGGTCGCACACCTGGATGACCGACTCACCCGGGTTGAACTCAACTTCGCGGCCATCAAGTTTCATGGTTGCCATTACGCAGCCCTCCGCGTGAATTCGTCGATGCGGCGTTCGATCTCGCCGCGGAAATGGCGCACCAGGCCTTGCACGGGCCATGCGGCCGCGTCGCCCAGCGCGCAAATGGTGTGACCTTCGATGCGACCCGCCACGTCGAGCATGTGGTCGATGTCTTCGCGCGCGGCGTTGCCGACGACCATGCGCTCCATCATGCGCCACAGCCAGCCAGTGCCTTCACGGCACGGCGTGCACTGACCGCAGCTTTCATGCGTGTAGAACTTGCTCAGGCGCGCGATAGCTTTCACCACGTCGGTCGATTTATCCATGACGATGACAGCAGCCGTGCCAAGACCCGAGCGCTGCTCTTTCAGCGAATCGAAATCCATCAGCACGGTATCGCAAATATCTTTGGGCAGCAGCGGCACGGATGAACCACCCGGAATCACCGCCAGCAGATTATCCCACCCACCGCGCACGCCACCGGCATGTTTCTCGATGAGTTCTTTCAACGGAATGCCCATCGCGTCTTCGACGTTGCACGGATTGTTCACGTGACCGCTGATGCAGAACACCTTGGTGCCCGTGTTGTTCGGGCGACCGATGCCCGCGAACCAGCTGGCGCCCTTGCGCAGAATGGTCGGCACCACGGCGATGGATTCCACGTTGTTCACGGTCGTTGGGCAGCCCCACACGCCCATGGCGGCGGGGAATGGCGGCTTCAGGCGCGGCTGGCCTTTCTTGCCTTCCAACGATTCGATGAGTGCCGTTTCTTCACCACAAATATAAGCGCCCGCACCGCGATGCACGAACACATCGAAATCATAGCCCGATTTGCAGGCGTTCTTGCCAAGCAGGCCCGCGTCATATGCTTCTTGGATGGCGAACTCTAAATTGTCGGCTTCTTGGCGGAATTCGCCACGGATGTAGATGTAAGCAGCAACGGCACCAATGGCAAAACCACCAATAAGGCAGCCTTCGATGAGTTTGTGCGGATCATGGCGCATCATGTCGCGGTCTTTGCAGGTGCCGGGCTCGCCCTCGTCCGCGTTCACCACGAGGTATGCTGGGCGACCATCCGAAACCTTCGGCATGAACGACCATTTCATGCCCGTGCTGAAGCCTGCACCACCGCGCCCACGCAGGCCCGAGGCTTTGACTTCTTCAATGATTTTATCACGGCCCCACGAAAGGATCTCTTTCGTCGTGCTCCAATCGCCGCGCTTTTGCGCCGCTTTCAGCTTCCAGTCATGGATGCCGTAGAGATTGGTAAAGATGCGGTCCTTATCGGCGAGCATTACGCACTCTCCTTCAGGCTGGTCAGTCCGCCAGCAGGTTCCGAACTGGTGCGGCCCGTTTGCGAACCGGCTTTGGGTTTCTCGTTACGCTTGAGCGCTTTTAGCAGCTCGACCGTTTTGGCGTAATCGAGATCCTCGTAGAACACATCGGTGCCATCTTGGCTGTTCAGCTGAATCATCGGTGCGTTCACGCACGCACCAAGGCATTCCACCTCGTTCACAGTGAACAGGCCATCGGGCGTCGTGCCACTGGTAACACCCGTCGTCTCTTTAATGGCGCGCATCACTTCGTCGGACCCGCGCAGCCAGCACGGCGTGGTCGTGCAGCACTGGATATGGTGGCGGCCCACCGGCGCCAGATTATATTGGGTATAAAAGCTCGCGACCTCGTAAGCGCGAATGTAGGGAATGCCCACCATTTCCGCCGCCGCCTCGATCGCCTTCACCGGCAGCCAGTTCTGGTGCTGCTTCTGGGCGATGTTCAAGATGGGCATCAACGCCGATTGCTGGCGGCCCTGCGGATATTTCGCGATATGCGCTTGGCATTCCTTCAGGTTCGCCGCGGTGAACGCGAAGCTTGCCGGTTGTTCGAAATTCGTCTGTACAGCAACCCCAGCCATTAGCGGTCGATCTCCCCGAATACTACGTCGAGCGTGCCGATGATCGCGGAGATATCCGCCAGCATGTGGCCTTTGCTCATGAAATCCAATGCCTGCAAATGCGGGAAGCCCGCCGCGCGAATGCGGCAGCGATACGGCTTGTTGCCGCCATCGCTCACCAGATACACGCCGAATTCACCCTTGGGCGATTCTGTCGCCGCATACACTTCACCCGCCGGCACGTGGAAGCCTTCGGTGTAAAGTTTGAAATGCTGGATGAGCGCTTCCATGGAATGCTTCATCAGACCGCGCTTGGGCGGCGAAATTTTGGGGTCGAGCGTCATCACTTCACCGCTTGGCAGCTTCTCCACCGCTTGTTTGATGATACGCAGCGATTGGCGCATTTCTTCCATGCGCACCATGTAGCGGTCGTAATTGTCGCCGTTCTTGCCGATGGGAATATCGAAATCGACCTGGTCGTAAGTCTCATACGGCTGCGATTTGCGCAGGTCCCACGCCACGCCGGAGCCGCGCAACATCGGCCCGCTAAAGCCCCATGCTTGTGCTTCGGCGGCAGTCACCACGCCCACATCCACCGTCCGCTGTTTCCAGATACGGTTGTTGGTGACGAGCGTTTCGACATCGTCGATCATTTTTTCGAACTGCACGGCGAAATCGTAAATTTCTTTATCCATGCCCGCCGGAATATCCTGGTGCACCCCACCCGGACGGAAATACGCCGCGTGGAAACGCGCGCCGCAGGCACGCTCGATGAAGCCATGGATTTTTTCACGCTCTTCGAAGAACCACAGCACCGGCGTCGTCGCGCCCACATCCATGATCCACGTCGCCACGTTCATCGTGTGGTTGGCGATGCGGGTGAGTTCCGCAAAAATAACGCGCAACCACTGCGCGCGCGCAGGCACAGCAATATTCGCCAGCTTCTCGACCGCCAGCACGTAAGAGTGCTCCTGGCACAGCGGCGACACGTAGTCGAGGCGGTCGAAATACGGCAACGCCTGCAGGTAGGTCTTGTGCTCAATGAGCTTCTCGGTGCCACGGTGCAGCAGGCCGATATGCGGGTCGGCACGTTCCACCGTCTCGCCATCCATTTCAAGGATCAGGCGCAACACGCCATGCGCCGCAGGGTGCTGCGGGCCAAAGTTCAGCGTCAGGTTCTTGATTTCGACCTGATTGCTCATAGCCCCTCTCCGTCTTGCATGAACGCGGTCGGCAAGTTGCCGTCACGCAGTACATACAGCGTCAGGTTATAGGTCGAAGTGCCGATAAGGTAGACAACGACAGCCACGCCAAGCCATGCCGACCATTTCAGCGTCGACAGATGCAGGCCGCGCGTCAGCGCCAATAACCAGACTGCACAGAAAACGAGGACCGCGGTCTGGAAATAGCCGCTGATATGGTAGAATTCATTGAATGACATCGCGCCGCTCTCGATGCTCTGACCAACATAAACGCCAAGGGCCAGCGTCGACAAGATCACCAGGGCCGCACCGAACCAGAAGGCCTGCCAGAAGCGCGCTTCACCACGCCAGAATTTCTTCAGCCAGCTCATGCGGCAACTCCATCAAGGAAGCGGTGCATAATATAGATGTCCACGTAGCCAAGCTTGGCGTGGTTATACGATTTTGGCGAAACGCCGATGATGGTAAAGCCCATGGCCTGCCACAGCTCGACCGCTTTGGCGTTGGTGCTCACCACATAATTGAACTGCATCGAAAGGCAGCCCTCGCGCTTGGCTTGCGCCAGCGAATGCGCACACAGCGCGCGCGCCACACCGCGACCGCGATAATCCTTGTGCGTCATGTAACCAGCATTCGCGACATGCTCGCCATGGCCATAATGATTCCGGCGCAGGCTGTAGGTGCCAATGACCTTGCCGCCATCCTTCACCACATAGGCTTGCGCGCCAGTGCCGTACTTGCCCGCGCCCATCCACAAATTCTTGGCTTCCGCCTCGGGCGTATCAGCCGCATACGAATACGTATCGCCACCCTGCACCACATCATGGAAAATTTCCCAGATGCCCGCCCAGTCAGCGTCGGTCGCTTGTGCCACCCGCCATTGCGGCGCGGTTTGTTGCTTCATCGCGGCGCTCATGCGGTCTTCGCTTTCTCATCGCCCGGCAGCGGCGCAGGCGGCAGCGTCTGGCCGTTGGAACCAGGATGATCCATCCCTTCCCACGGGCTCATGAAATCGAATGCACGGTAGGCCTGGTTCAGCTTCACCGGCTCGTACACCACGCGCTTTTCATCTTCGTCGTAACGCAGCTCGACATAACCGGTCAGCGGAAAATCCTTGCGCTGCGGGTGGCCGTCGAAGCCATAATCGGTGAGGATGCGGCGCAGGTCCGGGTTGCCGCTGAAGGCCACGCCATACATATCCCACACTTCACGCTCAAGCCAACCAGCCGAAGGGAATACGCCCGTTACGCTCGGCACCAATGTCACTTCATCCACCGCCAGCTTCACACGCACGCGGCGATTCTTGGTCAGCGACAATAGGTGATAGACCACTTCGAAACGCTTGGGGCGCTCAGGGTAGTCGACTGCCGTAATATCCATCAGCTGCGAGAAGCGGCCATATTCATCATCACGCAGGAATGTAAGCAGCTCGGCGATGTGCGGCGCGTCGGTGGTTACCACCAGCTCGCCCTTATCATTCACCTGCTGGCTAAGCACACGATCGCTGACCGTGCTCTGGATGTATTCACCAAGCTCTCCGATGTCGCGCGCCACTATGCTCTCCGAATGCTGGAGGTGCGGCGGATCTTCTTCTGCAATTGCAGGATGCCGTAGAGCAGCGCTTCCGCCGTGGGCGGGCAACCGGGCACGTACACATCGACCGGTACGATGCGATCGCAACCGCGCACCACACTATAAGAATAGTGATAGTAACCGCCGCCATTAGCGCAGCTGCCCATCGAAATTACCCAGCGCGGCTCGGCCATCTGGTCGTAAACTTTGCGCAACGCGGGCGCCATTTTGTTGCACAGCGTGCCCGCAACGATCATCACGTCCGACTGACGGGGGCTCGGGCGGAACAGCAGGCCGAAACGGTCCATGTCGTAACGCGCGCCAGCGGCCTGCATCATCTCGACCGCACAGCAGGCCAGGCCGAAGGTCATCGGCCACAGCGAACCGGTACGCGCCCAGTTAATGAGCTTATCGACATTGGCGACAACAAAACCTTTATCGTCGAATTCCTGCATGACACGCTTGAGCAGCACATCTTGCTCGACGCCTGCGGCCAACGGTTGGTCATGAACATGGGTGATGATGTCGCTCACTTAGCCTCCGAACATTGCGCTAATGGCGACATACAGCGTGTAGAACGCACCGAATGCCGGAATGATGCCCGACAGGATCATGGCGACCCACTCTTCGCGCACCGCACCGATAACGATGCCGGTCACGCCGCCGAACAGCCAGAGATAGGCGAGAACAAGCGCCAGGAATCCGCCAAGAATGCCTTCAAAAATACCAACAATCTTTTTCATTCCCACTCCAACGCGCCTTTCTTCCACTCGTAGATAAAGCCTACGGTGAGAATGCCGAGGAAGAACATCATGCTCCAGAAGCCAAGCAGGCCAATATCCTTCAGCGCAATGGCCCACGGGAACAGGAACGCGACCTCAAGGTCGAAGATGATGAACAAAATAGCGACGAGGTAAAAACGCACATCGAACTGGCCGCGCGCATCGTCAAAGGGCTCGAAGCCGCACTCGTACGGCGAAAGCTTTTCCGCGTCGGGTTTCAGCTTGGCGAGCAGGAACGGCGCACCGATCATTACCACCGACAGACCGCAGGCGATAACGAGGAACACAAGGACGGGGAAATAGGACGCGACTACCGTTTCCATGACTTCCGTGACTCAGATTGTTGTTTTTGTTGCGCTGCTTATAACAGCTTCATCGCGCTCGTGAAGGGTTTTTTGACCCGTGTGGGTAATTGCATAATGAGCGTGCTTTTCTTGCACTTACCGGTATAATCACCCCGTAATGGAACGCCGCATTGAAAACGATACGCTCGCCCTGGTGCCACTCGGCCCCAAGTACGAGCAATTCTACGTCGAGCTGGCCAATGACCCCGTGATCCGCGAGCGGGTGAACAACTCCATTCCCTATGTCCGCGAACAATATGGCGAGCTTTTGGACCGCCAGTCGCAGAAGAAACAATATGTGTGGATCATCGAAGAGAATGGCGTACCGCTAGGCGTGCTGAACTTCTCGCCTGTGCGCCACTCGCCACAGGTCTTCCAGGGCGGCTATTGGCTAAAGCCCGAAGCTTGGGGCCGCGGCCTCATGACCCGCGCCATCAGCATGGCATCCGAATACCTCTTCCTGTCCTGCGAGGCCAAACGCATCCAGGCCATGGTCGAGCCCGGCAACGTGCCATCCATGCGCGTCCTCGAGAAATGCGGCTTCCGCAACGAAGGCCTGCTACGCAGCTACTTCCAAACCAAGACCGGCAAACTGCTCGACGTGCATATGTATGCCCTCACCCTCGCAGGTTAAGCCGCCTTTTTACCGGCTTTCAGCACAATTTCACCCTCTTCCATACCCTTCCAATAGCGGATATGGTGCGCATGCACCTTGATCATGGTGAGGCCTTCCGTATCCACACCATCCTTGAACCACAGTTCAAGCTCCGGCACCCAGTGGCGCTTCATGGTGGCGCGGTCGGCGATTAACTCACCCTCGCCCGCAACGCTGATGTAGAAATGCTTACCGAACAGGCCATCGCGATCGTCGAAGGCCAAACACACATTCGGCGAACGCTTCAGGTCCGTCACCACACGCGTGTCGGCCATGGTGAAGAAGTACGAATCACCATGGTAATCCACGTCTTTGTTGTTGCTCATCGGGCGGCTTTCCAGCGAGCCATCGCTGGAGCGTGTCGTCATCATGCAGATATCGATGGATCTCAGCACGCCGCTAATATCTTTCAAGGTCAATTTTTGCTGGGTCATGGGAATCTCCTGTTGGTTGCATCCAACATTGCTGCCGCGTCATAAGTTTTCTATACCCACCCCCATGCGCGATCCTCTGCTTCTCCTCAATAAGACCTACGGCTACCCCGAATTCCGTGGGCAGCAGCGCGCCGTCATCGACCGCATGATCGCCGGCGGCAACGCCTTCGTGCTCATGCCCACCGGCGCGGGCAAGTCGCTCTGCTACCAGATCCCCGCCCTCTGCCGCGATGGCGTGGGCATCATCGTCTCCCCCCTCATCGCGCTCATGCAGGATCAGGTCGATGCGCTAAAACAACTCGGCGTGCGTGCTGCCGCTATCAACAGCAGCATGGACATGCAGGATGTGGCCGACGCCAAACGCGCCCTGCGCGCAGGCGAGCTGGATATGGTCTACGTCGCGCCCGAGCGGCTGCTGATGGATGATTTCCTGAATTTATTGGATGAGTGCAAAATTGCCCTCTTCGCCATCGACGAAGCCCACTGCGTGAGCCAATGGGGGCATGATTTCCGCCCGCATTACACCGAGCTATCGCTTCTGGCCCAGCGCTTCCCCAACATTCCACGCATCGCCCTCACCGCCACGGCGGATGCGCCTACGCGCAAGGACATCATCGAAAAACTGGGCCTCGCCAACGCCGAAAGCTTCATCAGCGGCTTCGACCGCCCCAACATCCATTACCGCATCGCCGAGCGCGATAAGGGCGAGAAACAGATCGTCGAGTTCATTCGCACCAACCATACCGGCGAATCCGGCATCATCTACTGCCTTTCGCGCAAAGGGGTCGACGACATGTGCGACCACCTCGTCGAACAAGGCTTCAACGCGCTGCCCTACCATGCCGGGCTGAACAGTGAGGCGCGCAAGGCCAACCAGACCCGCTTCCTGCGCGACGAGAACATCATCATGGTCGCCACCATTGCCTTCGGCATGGGCATCGACAAACCCGACGTGCGCTTCGTTATCCATGCCAACATCCCCAAGAACATCGAAGCCTATTATCAGGAGACCGGCCGCGCTGGCCGCGATGGCATGCCCGCCAACGCCTACATGCTCTACGGCATGCGCGACGTGGCCCTGCAGCGTAACTTCATCGTCGAAGGCGACGCCCCAGAACAGCAAAAGCGCATCGAATCGGCCAAGCTGAACGCCTTGCTGGGCCTGTGCGAAGCCGCCGGCTGCCGCCGCCAGATCCTGCTCAGCTATTTCGGCGACAGCAGCACCCCCTGCGGTCACTGCGACAACTGCAACACCCCGCCCGAAAGCTTCGATGGCCTCGTGGCCGCGCAAAAGGCCTTGAGCGCCGTGCTGCGCACCGGCGAGCGCTTCGGCGTGCAATACGTCATCCAGCACCTGCTGGGCCATGGCGACGACCGCTCGGCCCGCTTCGGCCACGACGCGTTAAGCACCTTCGGCATCGGTGCCGATTTCCTGCTGAACGAATGGCAAAGCATCTTCCGCCAGCTCATCGCCCGCGATCTGCTCGCCGTGGCACTGGCCGAGCATGGCAGTATCAAGCTTACCGAAGCGGGCCGTGCCTTCCTGAGGGACAAACCCGCCCTGCCCCTGCGCAGATCCCTGCCCAAAACACGCGGCAGCAAAAAGGCCCGAACCACCGCCGCCCTCGCCCACGAAGGCGATCAGGGCCTGTTCACGGCCCTCAAAACGGTGCGCATGCAGCTGGCCAAGCAACAGAATGTGCCGCCCTACGTTATCTTCCACGACAAGACCCTCATGGAAATGGCCGCCCGCCGCCCGCAAGATCTGGACGATTTCGCCACCATCAGCGGCGTCGGCGAGAAAAAGACCGAGCGCTATGGCTCGCTTTTCCTGCAAGCCATCCAGCATTACGCGCAAGCCGCCTAAGTTTAAGGGATTGTTAAACCTTTCGGCATATGCTTGGCCTAAATAACTCGGGGTCCCGCATGTCTGCACAAAGCCGTCTCGCTGTCGAACTCACCAAGGGCGACGACTTCATCAATATCTGGGTCGATGCCAACAACAACGGCGTGCGCGACGACGACGACGTGAACATCTTCGTCAGTAAATGCGGCAATCTGTTCGCGCAAAGCCCCACCTTCAAGCAAACGCTCGACGCGCACTTGAAGCAACGCCTCAAAGAAGCGTCCGTCGCCTTCATGACCGCTGGTCACGACGCCACGATGGAAGACCAGATCTGCGATCTCGCATTGGAACTGGTCGTGCAAGCCTGCAGTGTTCCGCAGACCATCGAGACTGCACCCGTGGAACAACCCGTTCAGCAAGCCGCCGCACCCACCTGGTACGACGCCCCTGCTGCCGCGACCCCGCAGCCCGAATTCACCGAGCACGGCATCCCCGTCTACCGCCCGCAGGCGTAACTAAATTATTTTATAGCTACAGATTTCACATGAACACTTGCGGGCTCCAAGCCACTAACAGCTACAATTGAGCCCCACATAAAGCATCCAATTCCTACCAGCAAAAGTAGCATTGTAGATCTTAGCCAAGTTACATGATTTCTGAACAAGGGCACGTGCCTCTGCTTTTGGTTAAAAAGCATCAGCTGAGTCATATATGCCGTTAAATGCGCACAACCGCCTAGACCAACTCCAGTAACAAATACTATGAGCGCGCATTTTAAGTTCGGCATTTTTTCAAAATGCGCACCTAAAAAACTTAATAGCGCTAAAATTGCGCCACCATTAGAAAGCATTACAAATTTAAGGGCATTAACCCCGTACGTAATCAACGAATCATACGTTTTTTCGTCATGCCACGAATTTGCTTCCGATGATTTCATCCCAATAGATTTAGATTATCTATTGAAAGTAGCTATCAAAAAATAAGCTGCGTCCTTAGGCTTTAGACGGCACGAGGGGGAACGTAGGCTATTTCACTTTAATGCTTTTGAAAATTTTGCGTGCGGCTTTCATGAAGCTGGCATCATCCGTCGATATTTCGATGAGCAAATGCCCACCGTCGTTGAACACGAAACCGTTCAGCCGAAAAATTTCATCTTCCTCATCTTGCGTCACATAACTGAAACGGTCGATGCCCTGCTCCATGTCCTGCGCGTCGGGCGATACATCCTCCATCCACTCGGCAATGCGCGCCTGGATGCTTTGCTTTCGGTCGTTGCCATACTGGTCGAACCAAAGCGTTAAGCCAGAGTTCCACAACACAAGGCAATCATCCTCCACGCGACGCGCATAATCGCCATCAAGCGTGATGTTCCACTCGTCGTTCAAACGCGTGGTACCGGATACGATGGGGAATTGGGGGGCCACAAAAACCTCGGATCGAGGAAGTGGCGGGAGTGACGGGACTCGAACCCGCGGCCTCCTGCGTGACAGGCAGGCGCTCTAACCAACTGAGCTACACCCCCGCATGGGGTATTCTTTAGGCACGTGCCACCGAGAAGGTGGTGGGCGATGACGGACTCGAACCGCCGACATTCTCGGTGTAAACGAGACGCTCTACCAACTGAGCTAATCGCCCCCCTGTTACATCGTGGCTGTCACCGCCGCAACGTTTTGGGAGTGCTGGCTATAACTAGAAACATTCTGGCTGGCAAGCGGTAAAAAACGGGAAAAGAAAAACGGCGTGAATGCTGTTGCATCCACGCCGTTATTTCGTGACCTCGCGAAACTTAAAAGTTCCGCAGTTTCACAAGCAAAAGCTTACGCCTTGCGCTTGTTCACTTGGTCTTTCAGTGCTTTGCCGGGTTTGAATTTCGGCTGGACCGAAGCGGCGATCTTGATCACAGCGCCGGTGCGCGGGTTGCGACCTTCGGTGGCTTTACGCTTTACCGAGGTAAAGGTGCCAAAGCCAACGAGGCGAACTTCTTTGCCTTTGCTGAGCGACTTGCTGATGGTTTCGATGAACGCGTCAACTGCTTCAGCAGCTTTAGCTTTGGTGAGTTCGGTTTTCTCGGCGATCTCAGCGATCAGTTCGTTCTTGTTCATGGTAACTCCTAAGAGGATGGTTAGAGACGGTTTAACAACATACCAAGCGACAGTTTCTTGTCCTATCGACCAGCGCGGGCACAGCGTGCGGGCGGCGGTTTGACTAGGAATTTTTGTCGTCAGTGCGCATTGGTTAAGCACCATTCAAAAACACTGTAAACAAAAAAAAGTGAAAAAAATGGCGGATTCATGCGGCTTCCAGCCCATAAGTTTTTTGTTGCATTTTCGTTTTCAAGCCGCGCAAAAGTCACAAGAAAATCATGCGCAACAAAGTCGCGCGATCAGTGTTCCACGTGAAACACTAGTGTTTCTGCGGCTTAGCGGGCAAACGCCGAAACAATAAATCGGTGAGAAACATTGGCAACGCGGCAAGCCAGCATAGCGGCACATACAGTGCGCACGGGAAGGCAATGCGCCCTTTGCGGCGATTTAATCCACAGCGAATGATGTGCGCCGCACGTTCCGCTTTCATAACGAACGGCATCGGAAAATCATTCACCGCCGTCATCGGCGTGTGAATGTAGCCCGGACAAATAACCGTCACCATCACACCATCGTTGTGCAACGCGCCGCGCAACGCATCACCATAAACACGCACCGCCGCTTTGCTGGCGCTGTAGGCCGGGCAGCTCGGCAACGCACGGATCCCCGCCAGCGACGACACGATAGCGATATGCCCGCGCTTGCGCGCGATCATGTGCGTCACCGCCGGTTGCACCGTGTGCAGCACACCATTCACGTTCACGTTGAAAATATTTTCCACCTGCGCTGGCGGCTCTTGCGTGCCACCCGTGCCCGCCGAAATTCCTGCATTGGCGATGATAAGGTCCAACGGCGTCTGTGCATCCGCTTTGTCGATATACGCCTGCATCGCTTCTTTGTCGGTCACATCGATGGTTGCCGTGCGCACTTCTGCACCCTTGGCGCGGCACTCATTCGCCACCGCCTGCAGCCGCTCACTATTTCTTCCAAGGAGGTGAAGCGTCATGCCCGCGCCCGCATATTCACGCGCCAGCGCCGCGCCGATGCCACTCGATGCACCGGTAATGAGAACATTCATGCCGTGAACGGCGGGCAATGCAGCCCTTTGCGCGAATGGGTAAACAGCTCGAAGCCAGCTTTGGTCACACCCAACGAATGCTCGAATTGCGCGCTTAAGCTTTTATCGCGCGTCGTCACCGTCCAGCCATCATGCTTATTGAGGATGGTGCCCGGCTTGCCGATATTGATCATCGGCTCGACGGTGAAGAACATGCCCTCTTCCAGCGTCACGCCGCTGCCGGCTTTGCCAAAATGCAGGATATTCGGCGCGTCGTGGAATACTTTACCCAAGCCATGCCCGCAATATTCGCGCACCACGGAATAGCCGAAGCTCTCCGCATAGGTCTGGATGGCGTGGCCAATATCACCGGTGGTCGCACCGGGTTTAATTTGTTCGATGCCCTTCATCATGGCGGCATACGTTACTTCGGTCAGGCGTTTAGCTTTGATCGGCACATCGCCCACCCAATAGGTGCGGCTGGTGTCGCCATGCCAGCCATCCACGATCACGGTCACATCGACATTCACCATGTCGCCGTTCTTCAGGATCTGCGCGCCGGGAATGCCGTGACACACGACGTGGTTCACGCTGGTGCAGACCGATTTTGGGAACCCGCGATAACCCAACGGCGCCGGGATAGCGCCGGCGGCAACGATGCGCTCGTGGCAATAATCGTTGATCGCCTGCGTGCTGATGCCGGGCTTAACAAAAGTGACCATATCATCGAGAATGGACGCCGCCAGCGCACCCGCCTTGCGCATGCCTTCGAAATCGGCAGCGCTGTGGCGCTTGATGCTGCGGCTGTCCTCGCCCAAATCTTCGTCCTCATCATCCGTATCAAGATCAAACATGAAATCTATCTGGCAGATTGCGCCAAGGCTTGCAAGCCATGGCTGCGGCGCGTATCAAGGCGGCCATGAAACTGGTCACCGCAGCACTTGTCATCATCGGCAACGAAATTCTCTCGGGCCGTACGCACGACAAAAACCTTCCCCACATCGCCGTGGAGCTGAACAAAATTGGCATCCAACTGCGCGAAGTGCGCGTCGTACCCGACATCGAAGCCGAGATCGTCGACGCGGTGAACGCCGTGCGCGCCCGCTACGATTACGTGTTCACCACTGGCGGCATCGGCCCCACGCACGACGATATCACCACCGCCTCCATCGCCAAAGCCTTTGGCGTGCCCGTAGTACGCAGCGCCGAGGCCGAAGCCAGCTTGCGCGCCTACATCCCCGCCGAAAGGGTGAATGCCGCACGCCTCAAAATGGCCGATGTGCCGCAAGGCGCTACACTGGTACCCAACGCCGTTTCCGCTGCACCGGGCTTCTGCATGGGCAATGTCTATGTGATGGCAGGCATTCCCAACATCATGCAGTCCATGCTGGCCGCCACCATCCCGTACCTCAAAGGCGGCGATTCGGTGGGCTCGCTCTCGGTAACGACCGACCTTCCAGAAGGCACCATCGCCGATGGCCTGACCGCCATTCAGGACAAATACCCCACTGTCGACATCGGCAGCTACCCGCAATTCGTCAATGGCAAACCGCAGACCACGCTGGTGTGTAGGTCGATGGACACCAACATGAACAAGGCGACGATGGATGAGATTTATGGGATGATCACCGCTCTAGAAGGAGTAATTCTTGGTTAGGGTAATCAGCGCTATTACTATTTTTTTGTCGTTACTAGGAATTTATCTATCTCTTAGATATTCACCTTCCGGAAATTCTTTTGAGCGCCATTACATGGCCCTCGCTCAATCTCATGGAACTCTGTATTCCACAACGCCACTCTTGACAAAAAAACTTTCTTTTAAGCCACAGCACGCAGTAGGCGCTGATCAAGATTACATTATAATAGGATTTGGACCTTATGAGAAAAGCGGAAAAGGCCTAAGCACAGGTGAGAACTACCGTCGTATCGCCAACTACAAATCATATAATTCTAATGACCCATCCGTGGCAGAATTTAATGTCTATATCGCGAATCACACTTCTTATCCAATCGACGCAGAATTGCTGATTCCCAAGGATACCCCGAATGAAACTTATATTATTTGCAAACACAAACCTGTTTTGCCGGAGGAATGCTACTTCGAACGCAAGCCTTACAGCAGCAAACCAGCAAATAGAGAAATTGGATACGGAGTTAATGAACAAGGAATAGTGGTTTTTGGCACTCCTTGTAAAGATAGACCTGTACAATTTATCCGCCACAGATGCTATGCTACAGCTAGCGACAAACAGATTTCGTTGAAATATGATTTTCCCGCTAAAGATTTAGCTATTTGGCGTAAAATTGAAAAAAGCTCTTTTGAAGCCTTACGCAAACGTTCAATAAAGTATTGATATGGTGCTCGCGGCCGGAATCGAACCGGCACTCGATTACTCGAAACAGATTTTAAGTCCTCTTGTGGATAGCTCTAAGCACTTGATAATCATCAGGTTTTTGTGCTTTAGCTTCAAGAGTGCGCTAGAAAAGTGCGCTAATTTCTGTGCCGACCGAGCACTTTGGATGACTTTGGCTGTTTTGCTTCCGCTTGTCCAGCGCGCGTGCGTCAGTGCGGCTTATGCCGCATCTGCCGGAGCCGGGGCGTGTCGCACCGGCAACTTCCGGCAATGCCGCGCCAGCTTGCTGCGCGCGGTGGCGCAGGCGCTGCCCTCAGAAGAGTGAGGTCTGGCGGCTGGCCTCGACATACTCGCGCCACTCGGGCGCTGCTGCTTCTTCGTCCAGCCAAGCACGGACCTGTGCGACGACATCGCCGCCGTGGGCGTCGATGGTGCCTGGCTGCATGAAATGCGACTTGTAACCGGTGCTGGTGATAGGCAGCGGGGCGCGCTCTGGCCTCACGCTGCGAATGTCCAGATGGTCAATCACGCTCCAGCGGCGCGGCGTGTAGACGATTTCAATCTCGATGCCCTGCCATAGCAAGCAAAATGTCTGCGGCTCCATACTAGCACCCCGCGAACACGTGGGTTGCGTTCCAGCCGGTCGAAACAGCGAACAGGTCGCCATTTATTTCGGCGTCGCGGGCCATGGCCTGCCAGTCGATATAATAGCGAAGCGCTTGGGGGATGACTGTCGTCTCCTCGGTCACTTCCTGTAGGTAGTCCGCAAGGCTCGAATGTTCGCCCATGTAGCGGTCGCTCAAGGCTTCCCGCGCCTCCTCTAAGTCGCCGCTGTAGTGGTCCAGCAATGCCGCGCCCACCGCGCCATGCTCGACAATGAAGCTGGCAAGTGCGCTCACATGCTCAAAGCTGTCGTATTCCTCGACCCGCGCCCCTCCAAAGCCCTCGTAGTCATGGATGGCCCATTCCTCCGCCTCGGCGACGGGTGAAGTGCGCAGCATGGCCTGCACGGCGTCGTAAATCGACCAAGCATCCTGTGCGGCATCAATCCACGCGCCATGCAGATGACCATTGTTGTAGGCGGCAAGGCAGGCAACATAGATGCGGGGTTGTTCGGTTTTGGCTCCCATGACTTAACTCCTGTGGGTTTGGGTTTCAGTGGCGATCTGAAACCCTGCCCATGCGGCGAGCATCGGGGGGCAAACGGAGTAAGCGGCTTCGCGGGGAACCGGCTGCACGGAGCGTAGTGAAGGAAGCTGGGCGGAAGGCGCTTCGCAGTGCGCTGGGGGCAGCAGCCCCAGCCTTTAGGTGAGGTCTGCTACGGTGTGGATATTCTCGTCTTTGAAAATTGCCATAGCCCGTATGGTTGCAATGGCGACGTCAGGTTCTTGAACAAAAAACACCACGGCGAGATCCAATCTGGCTCGCGTGCAGCAGACGTAGAACAAGCGGCGTGTACGATGGATACCGATCTCGCGCCCGGCTTCGAGGGCTCTTTCGTCATCTCTGGAAAGCGGCTTGATTCCAAAATACTTCTCATACGAAAATTGATTGTGGGTGCCTTCCTCGTCGTCGAGCACAACTAGAACGCGGTCGAACTCCGCCCCCTTAACGCCTTGTTGCGTCGAAAAAGGTGACTCATCGGCGACGTAAACAACATACGGACCAATCTGTCGCGCAGGACAATTCAAGAACGCCCCGACGGCCTCGAGCTCGCGTGTGCTTCCACCTTCATCATCTTCGGCTTCGGTTTCGGCTTCGGCTTCAGCAAGCTCATTTCCATCTACTTCTGGCTGGTCGGCAACGTCGAAAAATGTCGCAAACCGAGGATCAAGCTCAACGAGCTGAGCGTCGCGGACTACTGCAAGCACATCTCGCATAGTCGCGTTGGAATCAGACCCCATCATTTGGCTTATTTGTTCACTCACCTGTCGAAGAGCGGTGAGCCTATCGGGCAAATTTACACCCGCTAGTGCTTCTCTAGCGAGTAGCGGACAATAGCGGCGCAATAGTTGCATGACATCGAATTCACGCCCTTCGCGGACGGCAGCCGCGAGCGGGAGGAGAAACGTCACGAACGGTCTAACGGGCCAGACCGTAGCATCCAAAAAACCAGCCTTGAAGGACTCGGGGACTTTGTCGTTAAGCGCTGAATAAAGCTCAGTGAACCCCAAGCGGCTGGCAGCCATACGGTGCACGATGACGAGCATTTTCACGGCGTCTGCGGGTGCATCTGGCAACCACTGATCATCGCCATTCGCATTGGCGACCCAACGGCGTACAGCAGCGACCCGCTCATTCCTCTGCCCATCGCTAGGCAAGACGAACAATCTTGCGGTCCCCTCTATCGGTATCTCCGCCTCGCCTTCTAGAATTTTGCGCCCGCCGGTCTGAACCAAATCGTCACCATCGCGACGGATTGCGTTTGCGAGGTCGAGCACGGTAGTGGGGGCGCGAAAGTTATCGGGCTTCGGGATAGATCGCCAATTTTCAGGTGGGGTAATATTGCCAACGCCCGTCATGTAAATCCGCTGCATTGGGTCGCCGAAAAATCCGAGGCAGAACGTGGCCTGCTCCTGCTCCTGTATGGCCTTCAGGGCATCGACGACCAACGGAAACGTGTCTTGGCTCTCGTCGACAAAAATAAAAGGATACTGCTGCGCCAGCAGCGTCCGCAGGAGCGGCTTTTCTATAATGAGTTGAGGCACCATCTGAATGATGTCGGCATGGCCGAGAATGCCCTTTCCGTAATTGCTGCCTGTTCCGTAGGTGAAACTTTTAACTCTACCGATTACGCCACCGAGCTGCTCGTATCGCTCGATTTCCCGCTGATTTCGATCGCGGGTAGTTTGCCGGACCCGAGGGCCGAAGTTTGCAGCATCTTCCTGCAGTTCGGCGATGCGTTGCTGAATCTTCGCTGCGACCCACTGGCCAATATCATGCTGAAAGTGGCGCGTGACGTTCCAGAGGAAGCTATGGATCGTGGCGACCTCAACAAGGGCGTTATTACCTACGTCCGCCCAAATCTCACCGGCCGCAACCTCAGTATAGGTGATGCAGGCAACCTTCTTGCGCTGCCGCCGTAGCCTATCACCATGGATTTCTAGTGCGGAAGCTAACGCCTTGATGAGAGACGTGGTTTTCCCTGACCCCGCTCCAGCCACCATATCAAAGCTAATGGGCGGATTGGCTTGGATGCACTGGCGCAGGTCGATATCCGCCTGCGTGTCGGGCTGATTGGCGCGACTATTCACCGTCGACCTCAGCAACGGCGGCAACGACCGCCGCGGGAGGCTCGACTTCCAGTTCAACTTTACCTTTCAACCAAAGTAGGCCTTCGCGGATATAAGACGGGAC